>JAHWHW010000037.1 GCA_019322995.1 Candidatus Woesearchaeota archaeon
TAGTATTGATTTGTTGACTTGGTAAGGTATTTCATGGACTATTATTTTTGTTTTTGTTTTGGTTTCTTCTAGACTTGTTCTTGCTCTTAGTTTTATTTTTCCTCTTCCTGTGTTGTATGCTTGTTTTATTCCTGTTGTTCCGCATATTATCCCTCCTGTTGGAAAATCTGGGGCAGGTAAATATTCCATTATTTGTTCAGGATTCATTTCTGGGTTGTCTATTAATTGTATTACTGCTTGGCATGTTTCTGTTAAATTATGCGGAGGAATATTTGTGGCCATTCCTACTGCTATTCCTGAGCTTCCATTGATTAGTAAATTAGGTATTTTTGATGGCAGGACTGATGGTTCTTTTAGGCTTGTGTCAAAGTTGGGGATGAATTTTACTGTTTGTTTTTCTATATCTTTTAGAATTTCTTCGCTTAGTTTGTTTAGTTTTGCTTCTGTGTATCTATATGCTGCTGCATTGTCTCCGTCTTGTGAACCAAAGTTTCCTTGTCCTTTTACTAAAGGATATCTTAGTGAGAAATCTTGGGCCATTCTTACCATTGCGTCATATACTGATGAGTCTCCGTGTGGATGGTATTTTCCTAGAACATCTCCTACGATTCTTGCGGATTTTTTAAATGGCTTGTTGTGTAATAAACCCATTTCATACATTGAGTATAGTATTCTTCTGTGTACTGGTTTTAGTCCGTCTCTTACATCTGGCAGGGCTCTTCCTATTATCACGCTCATAGAATAATCTAGATATGATTGTTTCATTTCGTCTTCAATTACTCTTGAAATGATTTTTTCTTCTGATGTCTCTGTGTTTTTTTCCATTTTTTTAGTCGAGAAAATGCCCTTCCCCTGTTTTTTTAGAAATGAAGTTCCTTTATAAACCTTTTGTTCGAATTCGTGCAGTAGAAAGGCTGTAACTTAAGAATTTTAGCTTATGATTTTTATAAAATGCTGTTTTTTACAGTAAAATTTCGTCCGCAGTAAACACACTTTTTCTTTTTTCCAGTCAAAATTGTGCTTTTGTTTTCGTATTTCATCTTATTTTTGCATTTAGGACAAATTAGAGTTAGAATCATTTTCTTTTTCGTCTCCTTCAATCATATCTTGGACTTTTTCATCAATTTTTTCCTGAATTTTAGGAGGTATTCCTTTTGAAAACAATCCTTTTGATTTATATTCTTTCTTTTTTGGTTTTATTTTCTTTGCTTCTTCTAGTAGTTTTTTTACTTTTTTGTTTTTCTTTTTTGTTTTGTCAGGAATTTTTTTTATTTCTGATTTTTGCGTATGTTCTGATATATTTTGTTTTTTGCTGGCAATTGCTTTTTTCAGCATTTCTGCTTGTTTTTCTATATTTAAAATTTTATTTTCTATTTTTTTATTTGGCTCGGGAATTTTTTCAGAGCTTTTGTAAATCTTAAGCCCTCCAAGCATTTCTTTTAAAACGTCTTTTGAATCTTTTGATTGCACATCATAGACTTCTAGTGCATCATATTCTTCTAGTTTTATTCCTTTTTTTGCCAGGTCTTGTTCTTTTTTTTCAATTACTTGCTCTAGCTCTTGAAATCCTGAGAATCTTTGTTTTAATTTATTAGCAGGCACATCAAAGTATTCAAAAAATTTCTGTGTTAATTTAATTAGTTTGGTTCTTCCTTTTTTTTCTCTTGAAATATATCCTTTTTCTTCTAAAAAATCTAGATGTTTGTATGCTTTGTTTGTTCTTATTTTAATTACATTGGACTGTAAAACAGGTGCTTTGTATGCTACTACTGCTAATGTTTGAAGTATTGTTTTGGATAATTCTGTTGTTGATACTACTTTTCGAACAAAGGGCATGTAGTGTTCGCGGACTGCTAGTTTCCATTCTTTGCCGTCTTGAATTAGCATTATTGAGCTTTTTTTATTTTCAATGTCTTTTTTTAATTCTATTAGTGCATTTTGTATTAGCTCTAAATCTTTTTCTTTTGTTATTTTGGATAATTCTTCTAAGTGCATGGGTTTGCCTGAAGAAAATAATAAAGCTTCCAGTCGGTTTTTTAAGTCACTCAACTGAGTATTTTCCATTTTTTTCATTTATCACTCCTTTTTCAGCTAATTTGTCTGCAAATGCTTTTACTTCTTTTGGGTTTAGTCCTATTGATAATGACATTTCTTCGCTTGTTTTTGGTTCTTTTGATAGATGTTTTATGAAGTTTTGAAGTACTGCTGTTGCATTTTGGTCTAGTATTTTGTTTTGAGCCCTGACACTTTTTACTACCATATCTGCTTCGTGAAGTCTGCTTTGCAGGTCATTTAAAAAATCGCTCATATCATTGGATTTAAACAAAATTTCGTTTGGTGATAAAATTTCAACTGACGATGGAAGTGCTTCAAAACAAAAATCCAGTAATTGAAGAGAATTTTTGAATTTAATTTCTAGTTCTGTGAATGCGCTGAACATTTTATCTTGTTCTTTTGCAGGCTCGTATTGTTCTTTTATTATTTCCAGGTCTTTTTTTAGTTTTTGTACATATTCTTTTAGTGTTTTCTCTATGTATTCTTTTGGTGCTCCAAGCATTTCCAGTATTATTCTTGTATGTATTTCCCCCATTGTGTGTAGGTTTGTTTATTAGTTTAAATAATTTTTGCCAATATCCCTATATAACCATTTTAAAGTAGTCCTAAAAGTTTTTAATGTATGTTTTTAAATTAAATCATTAAGGGGATGGTAAGTATGTTTAAGCTGTTTAAAAAGAAGAAAAAGGATTCTAATAAAGATTTACCTCCGCCTTTGCCCCCTGAAATTAAAAGGAATTCTATTCCTAAAGGTGATTTGCCTCCTATTTTTCCTGATAAAGAATTTCCTAAGTTGCCTAAAAAAAGAGATTTTCCTGAGTTAAATTTTCCAAAAATGCCTAAAATGCCCCCTGAACATAAGCCTGTTTTTTCACCGCCTTCTCTGCCTAAAAAATCTTTTCCAAGATTTAAACAAATCCCTAAGGTTTTTGACAAGACTATTGAAGAAAAAATGCCTTCTAAAAAAATTGTCAAGCCAAGGCTTAAGCCTATTTTTGTGGATGTTGATGATTATAAAAGTATAATTAATAACACTAATGTTATTCGTTCAAAGCTTTTGGAAGCAGAAGATTTTGCCAAAAAACTAAATCATTTGCAGGATAAAGAAGAAAAAATTTTGGACAAATGGAGTTCTAGGCTTGAAGAACTTGACAAAAAACTTACTTATGTTGATAAGGTTATTAGCAAAGCGCAAGGGTGATTTTTATGGATAAAGCTCCGGTTTTTGTAAAGATTGAAGATTATAAGGATATTGTTGATTTATTGGCCTTGATTAAAGATAGATTAAAACAGTCTAAGTTTTTGCTGGACAAGGTTAAGGAAATTAAAGATCAGGAAGATGCTGAAATTAGAACTTGGACTAATGAATTAAATGATATTGACATTAAGATTAATGAAGTTGATAGATCCTTGTTTGAGCCAGAACTATGAAAAAAAAGAAAAAAAAACATAAAAAAAAGAGTAAAAAAGTTCAGGTTAAAAAAGAAAAAAAACCTTTTTTTGTTGGAATTGACAATCCTGTTTTTATTAGGAGAAGCATTCTTTTATCTTCTAAAGGTATTATTGATTGTTTGAAGAAGTCTGAGGGCTTGGTTGATTTGCGCTTAAGAAAACAGAATTATTTGGTGGAATTTAAAAAGATTATTGATGAACTTTTGGTCTTGAATCGTAAATTGCGAAGCCATTTGCCTAAGATGCACTTGCGGGAAAAAGAGGTCCCTTTGCGTGCTAAAATTCAGCCAAAGCCCATTGCTTCTCCTAAGATTCATTCTCATCTTGATTTACTTGAAGAAGAATTGTCAAAAGTTGAAGCCAAGCTCGATGCCTTGGAATAATAAATTTTTCTGTAAGTTTTATATACTTTGTTCTGCTTTTATTCTACTAATGCGGACGTGTCGGAGCGGCCAAACGAGATGGACTCAAGGCTGAATAATGTAAATCTGCTGTCTTCCATTTCATGGGAAATGGTGAGATATCCATTGGCTTAGTGCCTACGCAGGTTCGAATCCTGCCGTCCGCATTTTTTATTTATATCTCGCTGTCAAAAACTGGGCAGTTAAGTTTGCTTAACTGACCTTTTGGACTTCTAATACTTTTTAAGGATTAGTTCTGGATCCTGCCGTCCGCATTTTTTATTTTTTCCTCACAACATTTTTATACTAATTCTGTAAAATAAGTAATATGATTGAAATTCGTGCAATTGGCGGTTATAATGAAGTTGGAAAAAATATGACTGCTGTCAGGGTTGATGATGAAGTTGTTATTTTTGATATGGGTCTTCATTTGCCTAATTATATTAAATTCACAGAAGAAGAGGGTGAAAATGTTGTTAGATTAAGTAAAAAAGCATTAATGTCTGTTGAAGCTATTCCTAATGATACTGTAATTAATGATTGGGCTAAGTTAGTAAAAGCGATTATTCCTTCGCATGCTCATTTGGATCATGTTGGTGCTATTCCTTATATGTCCAGTAAATATAATTGTCCGGTTATTTGCACTCCTTTTACTGCTTGTGTTATTAGAAAAATTTTAAAAGATGAAAAAATAAAAATTAGAAATAGGATTAAGATTCTTAATCCTAACACTACTCTTCAATTAACTAAAAATCTTAAAGTTGAGTTTATTAATATGACTCATTCTACTCCTCAGACTGTTATGATTGCTTTGCATACTAAGTA
>JAHWHW010000038.1 GCA_019322995.1 Candidatus Woesearchaeota archaeon
TAAATGATGCATCGGGCTCTGTTGGAACAGAATTAGCTTTAATAGGAGACATCATATTATGCAGTTTTGGAAAACACAAACCCATAAATCTTTATTACGGCGGATGCATAGCATTTGATAAAGGCGAATTTGAAGGAGAGTTTGATAATTCCAAGTTAGAAGAATTAAATGAAGAATTAGACAAGCTTTTTACAAGACTTCAAGAATGGGAAAATATCCACAACAAAATAAAACAAGAACTAAAAGATTTTGAAATAATACACCCTGAATCAAGAGGAATAAATGTTATTGTCAAGTTTTCCAATGATGAAGAAAAAGAAAAAATAATTTCATACTGCTTAAAAAATAATTATCAATACACTATGTGTCCAAGATACATAAGAGTAAATTGCGATGCAGTTTCGATAGAGGTAAAGAGAATAATTTAGGACATAGTCAAGTTAAGTGCCAAAAAAACAGCAGTGGTGCGAAGCCTCACTTGCTGCTTAACCTCAGGCTAATGCCCTCGGGTTGTCTTGTATTTTTTTATCGCAACACCGGCAATTTACGCACCACTGCTGAAGACACTTAACTTGACTTTGCTGTAATTTAGAAAGATTTAAAAACAAATACAGATGAAAAAAGCATATGAGGTGAGTTAATCATGGCTTTAAAATTTCCAAACTCAATGGATGAATGTGTTTATTTTACAAGGCGTAAATTAGGTGAAAAAGGTTCTGCAGTTGCATGGGTTTTTCGCGGAAAATGCCCTAAGTGCAAAAAAGGAGTAATGGGCAAGCCAAAAGACGAAAAAACAGGCAAAGTAAAAATAAGAGCAAAAGAATATGTTTGTTCTGAATGCGGTTATACAATGGAAAAAGGAGCATATGAAGATACTTTAACAGCAAACATACAATACACCTGCCCTTACTGCGGTTATTCAGGAGAGCATCAGATGAGCTTTAAACGAAAAAAAGTTCAGATATTTGACAAAGAAACACAAAAGAAAAAATCAGCAGATGCACTGAAGTTTCAGTGTAAAAAATGCGGAAAAGATATATTGATTACGAAAAAGATGAAATAATTAATTATTTTCTTTCTTCAACTGCTTTTATTATTTTTTTAACATAATCCACAAAATCATCAGGGTCTCTAGTAGAATAAGAATCAATAGTTCCTTTTTTAATCCATTTATCCCATGAAAACTCTGAAGAAACAGGAATTTTCTTTTTTGCTTCAGAAGAAACCATATGAATATAATATTTACATTCTTTTTCTGCAAGCCTTAAGTCTTTTGCTATATCTATTCCAGTAATAATAGAATTTGCCCATTGTTCATTTGTTATTTTTTCAATAGTATCAGATTCTTTTATTGTCTTAAAAGCTCCTGAGCCGTCTTTCTGACCTTCAGCATAAGCAATAATAAACACTTTAGCAGAGGTAGTGTAAATCTTTTCCCTGTCTTTTAAATCAGAAACAATATCTAATTTTAATCCTCTTGATTTTAAAAGATTAATATAACCATTTCTATCATATTTTTTATTGTCTAAGATTAAAATATTTGAATTATTATTTTCTCCAGCCATAACAATATTAATTAAACTATGTATATAAACATTATGGAATAAATGTGTCAATACAGCAACATTTAAATACAGTTGTCTTTTAATAATTATTATGGCAAAAAAGAAATTTTACATAACTACAGCAATATTTTATCCAAATGCTCCGCCTCATGTAGGACATTTATACGAGCAGGTAATAGCAGATGCTATAGCGCGATGGCACCGGCTAAAAGGAGAAGATGTGTTTTTCTTGACAGGAACAGACGAGCACGGCCAAAAAATCTATAAAACTGCAGTGGAAAAAGGCAAAGACCCGCAGTCATTTGTAGATTCAATGCTGCCTTTTTTCAAAAATTTATGCACAAAACTAAATATTTCACATACTCGTTTTATACGAACAACAGAAGAACAGCACAAAAAAACATGCCAAGACATATTTTTAAAACTGCAAAAAAATGGAGATATATACAAAGGAGCATATGAAGGATTATACTGTTCAGGATGCGAAGCATATTATACTGAAAAAGACTTAATAGACGGATTATGCCCTGTTCACAAGAAAAAACCAGAAACAGTTAAAGAAGAAACATATTTTTTTAAAATGTCAAAATATCAGGAAAAACTTGTAACTCACATAAATCAGCATCCTGATTTTATACAGCCAGAATCAAAAAGAAATGAAATCTTAAACAGACTAAAAGAACCATTGCGCGATTTAAGTGTTTCAAGAACCTCTTTTGGATGGGGAGTTCCAGTTCCAGGAGATGATGAGCATATATTATATGTCTGGCTGGACGCTCTTCTAAACTATATAACTGGGATAGATTATCCATCAGAAAAATTCAATAAATACTGGCCAGCAGATGTTCACATAATTGGAAAAGATATAAACTGGTTTCATACAGTAATATGGCCGTGCGAGCTAATGTCAGCAGGAATACAACTGCCAAAAACAGTGCATGTTCATGGTTTTGTTAATTTGGGCGGAGAAAAATTATCAAAATCCCGCGGAATTGTAGTGGACCCTATAAAACTAGTCGATGAATATGGAGTGGATTCTGTAAGATATTTTTTCATAAAAGAAATACCTGCAGGAGAAGACGGCAATTTCAGTTATGAAGCACTTGTTGAGAGAACTAATTCTGACTTAGCAGATGATCTTGGAAATTTACTGCAGAGAGTAATGGTATTAACACACAAAAACTTTAATGGAAAAATTCCATCCCCTGTAAAGTTTGAAATAGAGGAAAAAGAATTAATAAAAAAATCAGATATTTTTGAGGAAGTTGACTCATTAATGCAGTCATTTCACTGGAACAAAGCAATAGACAAGATATGGGGATTTATCAGGCAATGCAACCGTTATATTAATGAAGTTGAGCCATGGAAAAGAAAAAACGAACCAGACCGGCTGGCAACAATACTTTACACTTTGGCAGAATGTTTGAGAATAATTTCGATTTATGTTTCACCTTTTATTCCATCAACAGGCGATAAAATAGCAGAACAATTAGGACAAAAAAAAGGAGATTTTACAGACATAAAATTCAAAGAAAAAACAACCGGAACACTTGAAAAACCATCAATACTTTTTTCTAAAAAAGAAATCAAGAAAAAAGAAGAGTTTTCAAAACTAAACCTTAAAGTAGCTGAAATAAAACAAGTAAAAGAACATCCATCTGCTGATAAGCTTTATATAATGAAAATTGACATGGGTACAGAAAAAAGACAATTAGTTGCAGGACTAAAGCCGTATTTTGAAGCTTCTGAACTTGTTGGAAAACACATTATTGTTGTTTCAAATCTAAAACCAGCTAAATTAAAAGGAGAAGAAAGTAATGGAATGCTTTTGGCTGCAGAAAAAGGAAAAAAAGTTGTTTTATTAGAAGCTCCTGAATCAGAAACAGGAGAACAGGTATTTGTAGATGGAATCACACCGGAAGAATCTCAAATAACAATTAAGGATTTTTCAAAAATTACAATAACTACAAACAAAGGAAAAGCAGTCTATAAAGACAAAATCTTAAAGACAAATAAAGAGGAAATAAAGGCAGACATAGAAGATGGAGCAAAAGTATCTTAAAATTCTTGGAATAATATTAGTTCCAATTGTTGTTTATTTGTTAAGCTTTGGAATGGTAGTTTTTCATTATCCGAGTTATGAAAAATTAATTTCTAAATACAGTGCAGACAAAACAACTGCAGAACTTCAGACAAAAAACATAATATCATATTTTCAGGGTTCTGAAGAATTAAGAGGATTTACAAAACCAGAAGCAGACCACTTAAAAGATGTCAGATTTTTAATATGGACTCTGCTTATTGTTTTGGTTTTTTTAATAATTCTCTTGTTTAAAATCTATGATTACGAGGCAATTGTTTTGGGCGGAATAATCAGCCTGATTTTGCCTTTAATTCTTTATATTATTCCATTTGAGATTCTTTTTGATGTTTTTCACAGAATATTTTTTCCACAAGGAAACTGGATGTTTGATTATAATTCAGTGTTAATACAAATGTATCCTTTTCAGTTTTTTTATGATTTTTTCAAGAACATACTTTTCAGGGGATTTATCTTGGGTTTAGTGATAACAATACTCTTTTTAAAGGATAGCATAAAGAACAAAATATATTTTCCACTACAACAAAATTAATAAATAGGTTTGCTATTTTTCAATAACAACAACTAAAGAGGGGGATATTAAAATGGATACGAGAGTCAGAAAAATCATATTAGCAAGTTTTGCAATAATAATAGTTCTAATGCTAACAGGATGTGCATTAAAAGATTTTAAAATAAAAAGAAAAGCACAAATAACAGACACAGAAATGGATGAAATAGACAAAGCACTTCAGGAAATTGAAAAAGTATCTGAACTTATAGAACAAGATAATCCAGATGTTCCAATAGAAGAAATGAAAGACCAAACCCCTGAAGAAATAGACTCAACAGGACTTCCAACAAAAACAGTAAAAGAAGGAGAATTAATAGAATTTCCTAATCTAAAAGCTACAGATCCTGACGGAGATATCATAGAATACACATTTACATCACCTCTTAATAGAAAAGGAAAATGGCAGACAAAAGAAGGAGATGCA
>JAHWHW010000039.1 GCA_019322995.1 Candidatus Woesearchaeota archaeon
CGGTTCCCACTTGCGGCGCTGGTGTTACCGCGGCGGCTGGCACCAGTCTTGCCCACCGCTTATTCGCCAAGATTTGTAATCCGAAATGGTTACATTATTAGATGTTCCATTTTCGTAATTTACTCTTGGCAAAAGCCCAAGCTATGCTTGAGCACTCAGAATCCCCTTATCACACTTTCGTGCATTGTAAAGTTTTCCTAGCTGCTGCACCCCGTAGGGCTGGGACCAGTATCTAAGTGTCCCTCTCAGGGCTACCTCTCTCAAGGCCCTTACCCGTCGTAGGCTTGGTGAGCTTGTAAAGCGTGAGCTTTGCAATGAGCAAAACTCTGTTTTGCGCTGAGTTACCTCACCAACAACCTGATGGGCCGCCGACTCATCTTTGAGTGCCGAAGCTTTGAGGAAAAAAACATTCCAGTGGTTTTTCCTTATCCAGTATTAGCCTCAGTTTCCCAAGGTTATTCCAGGCTCAAAGGCAGATTATCGACGTGTTACTGAGCAGTTTGCCAGTGACCCGAAGGCCCCTAGACTTGCATGCCTAAGCGGGATTCTGATAGCAGCAACCTCCTGCAGGATAAACAGGAACTTTGCTGTACGATTTAGTACCGCTATTTTTTGTGGTCGCAATTGTTTTGGAATTAGCATGTTTTTGCATGACTACTCTCTTATGCTTAGATTCTCAGTTCTAGCACTCACGATTATTTTCTCCTCAGTTTCCCAAGGTTTTTGTTTAGAATTTGCCGGATTAATATACCGGCTTTTGGAGTTGATAAAAGTTAGGGAGAGCTGGTTTACTTATAAAGGTTTTGTTTACTGTATAGGATTTTATATACTAAAAAAAGAATTATTTTTAACTTGATTTCATAGCTCTCTTTCGCTTTTCTTTTTTCATTCTTTTACGCTGCCATTTCCAGCGCATTTGTTTTTTCTTTTTCCAGCGTCTTGAACTTCTTTTCATTTTTTTTAGTCGTGAAGTTTGAGATTAGAAAATCTTTGATTTTCTTTATCTTGAACTTCTTTTCATTGTCTTTTGGGATTTGTTGTTTTTTTATAAAGGTTTGTATGCCCCGCAGGGGATTTGAACCCCTGTCCACGCATCGAAAGTGCGCGATGATTGACCGGACTACACTAGCGGGGCATAAAGCCAAATTTAAAAGTGGGCCCGCTGGGATTTGAACCCAAGACCTCTGGCTCGCCTAGACTGTTTTTGTTTAAAACACCGTCATATAAGACCAGCGCTCTAATTGCCCGCTCAAAGAGTAAGTCTCTTCAAAGCTCCAGGCTGAGCTACGGGCCCTTATGTTTATTAAAAACTTGTTTTGCTTTTAAAAGTTTCTTATTTAAATGCGCCGACCGAGAATCGAACTCGGGCCAGACCCGCTTTGCGGCTTTTTAAAGCCTTGGCAGGGGTCTATTGTACCACTCAACCATCGGCGCAAACAATCAAGAAATTGATTGCCACTATGTTTTGAATGGGCCCGGCCGGATTCGAACCGGCGACCCTCACCTTGTAAGGGTGATGTCATAGCCGCTAGACCACGGGCCCTTAAATATTGTTATTCAACCGTCCTTTAAAAATGTTATTGTTCAGATACTTTTATATATACTGTGACTATGAATGAGTATTATGGAAGATAGAATATTTCAGTTATTGGTTAATGAGAATGAGATTAGCTGGAAATCTATTATTTATGATTTGGTTAAAAAAGAGGATATGGATCCTTGGAATATTAATATTTCTTTATTGACTAAGAAGTATATTGACAGAATTCAGGAGTTAAAGCAAAGTGATTTAAAGATTAGTGGTAAGGTTCTTTTAGCAGCAGCAATTTTATTGAGGATAAAATCAAAGAGATTAGTGGGAGAAGATTTGAGCGAATTTGATAGATTATTGTCTTCAACAGATGTTGATGAGGATGAATTTTATGACGAGTTAGAGCAGGAATTGAGAAAAGGAGAAGCGCAGGGTTTGCAAGAGCATTTTGAATTAAATCCAAGAACTCCTTTGCCTAGAAAAAGAAAGGTTTCTGTTTATGATTTGGTTCAGGCTTTGGAAAAGGCTTTGGAAGTCAAGAAGAGGAGGGTTTTTAATGCCTGGAATGCGGTTGGTGATGCTAAGCTTCCTGAGAGAACTTTTGATATTACTAAGGCTATTACTGGCTTGTATGATAAGATTAAGTTTTTCTTTTTTAAGCAGAATCAGAAAAAACTTAAGTTTTCTGAGTTGGTTTCTTCTGATAAAAAAGAGGACAAGGTTTATACTTTTATTCCTTTGCTGCATTTGTGCAATGAGGATAAAGTTGATTTGATTCAAGAGGAGCATTTTAGTGATTTTGATATTGCTGTTCCTAATACAGAGATTAATTATAATTCTGATAAAGAATAATAAGCTTTTTAAGTCAGCAGTTATTGAGGTGTTATTATGACTGAAAAAAAGGATATAAATACTCAGGAATTGCAGCAAAAATATATGAAGCTTCAGACGAATAATCAGCAGTTGCAGCAGTTGCAGCAGCAGCTGCAGGCTGTTCAAAATCAATTGGTAGAAGTTCAGACTATTTTACTGGCTTTAGATGATATTGCAAAAACAGAAGTTGGCAAAGAGATGTTTGTTCCTTTGAGTTCTGGAATTTTTGTTAAGGCAGAGATTAAGGATAATAAAATGCTGAAAGTTAATGTGGGAAGCAATACTGTTGTTGAAAAATCAGTTCAGGACACTAAGGCTTTGCTTGACAGGCAGATTTTGGATTTGAATAAGCTGAATGATGAGTTAACATCTCAATATGCTAAAGTTGTTTCAGATGCTGAAAAACTTCAGTTAGAATTGCAGAGTTTGGCTTCAAAATAGGTGGTTTTGAAAATGTTTGGTTTTCTTAAGAACAAACTCAAGGGAGCTTTAAATAAATTTTCTAAGAATGTTGAAGAAGAAGTTAAAGAAGAGATTTCAAAAGAGGAAGAAAAAAAAGCTGAAGAAAAACCAAAACCTGAGGAAAAGTCCGAAGTTAAAAAAGAAAAAAGTGAAGAAAAAGAAGCAGAGCCAGAACAAGAGACTGAAGTTGAAGAAATAAAAAAAGAAACTGAAAAACCTAAGGAAATTGAAAAAACAGAAACACAGGAAGAAAAACAAGAGATTACAAAAGAAGAAATAAAGGAAGAAAAAAAAGAAGAAGAAAAGAAAGCTGAAAAAATAAAAGAAGAACCTAAACAGGAAATAAAAGAAAAACCTAAAGTTGAAGAACCAAAACCCGAACCAGAAAAGAAAAAAGGTTTTTTCAAGCGTATAACTTCTAAAGTTACTGAAAGAGTTACCACAACAAAACTTTCTGATGCTAAATTTGAAGAATTGTTTTATGATTTGGAGATTGCTTTGCTTGAGAATAATTCTGCTGTTGAGGTTATTGAGAAAATTAAAAATGATTTGAAAAAAGAATTAATTGACAAGCCGATTTCAAGAGGAAAAATTCAAGATTTGGTTATAAACTCATTAAAAAAATCAATTTCAGAACTTTTTGATGTCGAAAAAATAAATTTATTAGAGAAAATAAAAAATAAAAAGCCTTTTGTAATATGTTTTGTTGGGATTAACGGTTCTGGCAAGACAACTACTATTGCAAAAGTTGCTAATTTGCTTTTGAAAAATAATTTATCTGTTGTTTTGGCTGCTGCAGATACTTTTCGTGCTGCAGCAATTGATCAGCTTCAGATTCATTCAGATAAATTAGGTGTTAAACTAATAAAGCACGAATATGGTTCTGATGCTGCTGCTGTTGCTTTTGATGCTGTTAAGCACGCAGAAGCCAAGAATAAAGATGTTGTTCTTATAGATACTGCTGGAAGATTGCATTCTGATTCTAATTTAGTTGAAGAGATGAAAAAGATTGTTCGAGTGTCAAAACCAGATATGATTTTGTTTGTTGGTGAATCAATTACTGGAAATGATTGCACAGAGCAGGCTAAAAAATTCGATGAAGCAATTAACTTAGATGGGATAATCCTGTCAAAAGCAGATATTGATGAAAAAGGCGGAGCAGCAATTAGTGTTTCTTATGTTACTAAAAAACCAATTCTTTTCATAGGCACAGGCCAGGAATACGATGATTTAGAAAAGTTTGATAAAGAAAAATTGTTAGCAAGTATTGGACTATAATTTTTTTTCTAGAAAAGTTTATAAAGTAATTAATCAAATTGTTTATTAATCTAAAAGGAGGTAGATAATTATGGTTTCAAGTGATAGTAAGTTGTGGGCCTTTTTGGCTTATTTTTTGAGCATTGTTGGTTTTGTTTTGGTTCTTGCTATGAAGAAAAATGATAGGTTCGCATTGTATCACGCAAAGCAGTCTTTGGTATTGTTTATTGCAAGTGTTATTTTGTATGTTGCTGCAATGCTTTTGACTCCTGTTATGCTGTTTTTTATCTTTTACATATTCTGGGTAATTTACATAGTTGTTTTTGTACTGTGGATTATCGGAATTGTTAATGCAGTTACAGGAAAAACAAAGCCTTTGCCAATTATCGGCGGCTTTGCTGAAAAGTTTAAGTTTTA
>JAHWHW010000040.1 GCA_019322995.1 Candidatus Woesearchaeota archaeon
TTGCAATACATTTTATTAAAGAACTTTTATTTTAACTCAGATAAGTTACATTCATTAACCGCAATCTTTATAAATACTTAAATAATAATAGTTATTATCCATTCTACTAATAAAAAAACAGGTAGGGTGTACCTCAAGAGGTAATAAAAAAAAATGGAAGAATCAAAAACACATATTTATGCATTAAGAACAACTGCAAATCGAGAAGACCAGGTTATGGATTTTATTACATCAAATATAAAAAAGAAAGAATTAGATGTTTTTGCTGTAATAAGACCTCATGGAATGAGAGGATATATATTTCTTGAAGCTGCAACCAGAGCAGCAGCAGAACAAGCAGCATTTAATGTACCATATGCAAGAGGAATTTTACCTAAAGAAATAGAATACAGAGAAATAGAACACATGCTAGAACAGGTAAAAAGAGATATTGACATTAGAAAAAACGACATAGTAGAGATAATTGCCGGTCCTTTCAAAAGAGAACAAGCTAAAATCACAAGATTAGACAAAGCAAAAGAAGAAGTAGTAGTTGAACTTTTAGAAGCAGCAGTTCCAATACCAATAACAGTAAAACTAGACGCAGTAAAAGTAATACGAAGAGAATCAGACGCGGAGGAAAAAGAAGAAGCGCAAACATTATAAAGCACTTACTTTTAATAAATAATCATGGCAGACCAAACAATAGAAGCATTGGTTCAAGGCGGCAAAGCAACAGCAGCACCTCCACTTGGTCCAGCTCTTGGTCCATTAGGAGTGAACATAGGACAAGTAGTTGCTGAAATTAACAAAAAAACCGCTGACTTTAAAGGAATGCAAGTTCCTGTAAAGGTTACTGTCAAAGATGATAAATCATTTACTATCACAGTAGGAACACCTCCTGTTTCTTCATTACTAAAAAAAGAAGCAATCATAGAAAAAGGTGCAGCAAATCCTATAACAGATAAAGTTGCAGACCTAAAAATTGAACAAATCATTAAAGTTGCAAAGATGAAATCAGATGCTTTACTTGGAAAAGATATGTTTTCAAAAGTAAAAGAAGTAATCGGCTCATGCGACAGCATGGGAATACTAGTTGAAGGAAAACCAGCAAGAGAAACAATAGCTGACATAAACAATGGAAAATTTGCAGAAGAAATAAAAGCAGAAAAAACAGAACTATCAGCAGAAGCACTAAAGAAAATAGAAGAACAAAAGAAAAAGCTACAAGATGAACTGGCAAAAAGAAAAGCACAATATGAATCACAAGCAAAACAAATAATAGAACAATTATCAGGCCAGCCAAGAGGAACAATAAAAGCAAAACTGGTTGAAATGAAGATACCTTCTAATATTATAGAAGCTCTGCTTCCAGCAGAAGCCGCAGGTGGAGCAGCACCAGCAGCAGGAGCAAAAGCAGGCGAGAAAAAGAAATAACATTTATATACTAAATATCTTATTTTCTTTATAATGAAGCGAAAAAACTTGGTGATAGGTGTAATTGGAGCAATGATTTTAATAGCAATGATTTTTGCCCTTGTAAGTCTAATGTCAGACAGAAGCTCAATTCAAAACTTAATTCATAGCACAATAAAACTAAGAGATAATATAGAAGATCCTGTGGTGCGTGCAAAAGCAATAACTGACATAAATAGCCTAGTTCAGGAACTAGATAATTCAGGAATAAACGAAGGATGGAGAGCAATGGCAGTTTGTATTCCCGAAGGATGCTCTGATGATGAATACATGAATTTTATAATAAGTGCAATAAATGAATATCCAAAAGACATAGAACATGGTTATATAGTTAAAGAAATAATCAAAGTTCATAGATTCTGGGGAGACAGTGCGAATGTAATAGAATTTTCAGAATCCCTGACAGAATCAAATAAATTAATCACAGAACTGCATTCCAGCAAAGCAGCAAACCTATGGAATGATATAGTTTCATGCAATGGAGAATGTGAAGAATTTGACAACCTATTTTTTGAAATGATAGGAGTAATTGTGGAACTATGAAAGAATTCATAAAAGAACTAAAAATAATCCATAAAAAATTCTCCAGATTTGAATTTTTATTAGTAATACTTTTTTTGCTGTTAGTTTTATTCATTCCTCACCAGCCAAACATAATAGGTTTTTCAGATATTAACATACACAAACAATCAATTAATCTTGCTTTAGACCAAAGCAAAAGCTTTCTAATACAAACACAAGTGCCTGCTCTGGTAACATCATTAAGTGTTTCAGGAGAAGTTTTAGGACCTGGAGCTGCTAAAATCTACATAATTGATGACAAAGGCAAAAAACACGAAGTATTTAGCAATGAACAAAAAGGAATGCACTTAATAACAGGATTTTACGGAGAAGACAAAGTAAAAGCAGAAAGCATGAAAACTCAAGATCCAATACTTCAAATAGTTGAAGGACAAAAAATAAATTTTGCAGAAACAGTAAACAATGCTGTTCCAGGAGAATTCATAACAAAATGCTCTGATTCTTGTATTCTAGAACCAAGCAATTCACTAGAACTTCAGGCATATGTAGAACCCGGAACCACACTAATAATAACCGAGCTGGATTATACCACAGTAAATAAATAAATTTCAGCAATGTTTTTAAACCATCATCATAATTTTCTATTAATGCCAAAAAATGAACTAATCCAGGAAATAATACAGAAATTAAAGCAAAAAAAACTATCGCAAGAAAAATTATCCCAGATAAAGCTGAATCTGTGCAAAAAATACCATGTAAAAAAAGTGCCAACAAATATAGAAATACTGCTAAATTCAACACCTCAGGAAGCACAAAAAATTGGACTAATAAACAAACCAATCCGTTCTTCATCAGGAGTCTCAGTAATAGCAATAATGTCTTATCCTTTTGCATGCAAACACGGCAAATGCCTATATTGTCCTGGAGGGCCAGGAAGCATATTTGGAGATATACCTCAAAGCTACACAGGCAGAGAACCAGCAGCAATGAGAGCAATAAGAAACAATTATGATCCATATCTTCAAGTATTTAACCGTCTTGAACAGTATATTGCAGCAGGTCATTTTCCTGAAAAAATAGAACTAATAATAATGGGGGGCACTTTCCCAAGTTTTGAAAAAAAATATCAGGAAAATTTCATAACCTATGCACTAAAAGCAATGAATGATTTTGGAGAATTATTCCTAAAAAACAAATTAAATTTCAGCAAATACAAAAAATTCTTTGAAATGCCTGGAGATATCCGTAATCCGGAAAGAACAAAAAGAATAATTTCAAAAATAAAAAAACTCAAGAAAAAATCAAATCTAAAAAAAGAACAAAAACGCAATGAAAAAGCAAAAATTCGCTGTGTTGCATTATGCATAGAAACAAGACCTGACTTTTGCATGGAAAAAGAAATAAACAATATGCTTAAATTAGGGACAACAAGAGTAGAAATAGGTGTTCAGACACTTAGCAATAAAATTCTTAAAAAAATCAAAAGAGGACACAAAATAGAACACACAATAAAAGCAACACAATTAATGAAAGACAGTTTTTTAAAAACAGGATATCATATGATGCCAGGTCTTCCAGGCGTTTCTTACAAGGAAGATATTGATACATTCAAACAATTATTTCTTGATTCAGATTTCAGGCCAGATGCATTAAAAATTTATCCCTGCATGGTATTAGAAGGAACAGAACTATACAAACTATGGAAACAAAAAAAATACACTCCATTAACAACAAAAAAAGCAGCTAAAATGATAGTTTTAATAAAAAAACAAATTCCAAAATATGTTAGAATAATGCGAATCCAGCGCGATATTCCTACCTGTATGACTTCAGCAGGAGTAGACAGAACAAATCTAAGACAATATGTATCTGAATTAATGAAACAAAAAAAACAAGAATGCCAATGCATAAGATGCAGAGAGCCAAGAAACAGAAAAATTGATTTTAGAAAAGTAAAAATAAAATCATATTATTATACCGCAAGCAAAGGCACAGAAGT
Organism: Candidatus Woesearchaeota archaeon; assembly: GCA_019322995.1. Lineage (GTDB taxonomy): Archaea > Nanobdellota > Nanobdellia > Woesearchaeales > ARS49 > WJKI01. The sequence continues at coordinate 3,977 of JAHWHW010000040.1, forward strand.
TTTTATTTCAGCAGAAGATATTAAGAAAAATATTTTAATAGGCTTTTGCAGACTGAGAATTCCTTATCATCCTTTTAGAAAAGAAATTACAAAAGACAGTGCAGGCATTAGAGAACTGCATGTTTATGGAGAATCAGAAAAAATAGGTGAAAAAGGTAAAAAAATACAGCACAGAGGAATAGGAAAAACACTAATGCAGGAAGCAGAAAAAATAGCAAAAGAGGTTTTTAATAAAAACAAAATTCTTGTAATTTCAGGAATAGGAGTAAAAGAATACTACTGCAAAAAGCTAGGTTATAAAAAGGACGGAGTATATGTTAGTAAGAGATTGTAAAATTAATTCTCCAAAACTTTTAAATAGTTATGTTTGTATATGTATTATATGGGCTTTGAAGAGGATACTATAAATGTAATGAAAACTCCTGTTAAAGGTAATTATAGCAGGATTTTATTATTATTGGCAGTAGAATTAATAAACAATAAAATAGATTATAATAAATTAGAACGAATAACCAAAGAATCTGGAACAGATATTAAACAACGATTTG
>JAHWHW010000041.1 GCA_019322995.1 Candidatus Woesearchaeota archaeon
TATAAAACAGGAAATCCAGCAGACTGGACAGTAGAATTCACACTATACGATGCAAATGAATACGGCGAATCAACAGACCAAATCACTGTCAGCCCAGATGGAATAGAACAAAAACAAACACAAAGATTTAAGGTGATAAGAGATGAGTTTGCAAAACTAATCAAAGCTGAAGAAAAAATTGATCAAATAAGCGAAGAAAGCACAATACAATACGAGCCGTCAGAACAAAAAGTAGTAAATATTGAAACCAAAAAACAAGAATTAACACAAGCAATGATAAAAACACTTCAAGAAGGAAAAATAGACATAATCACAACACCAAAAACAGAACAAACTGCTGAAAATATACAAAAAGCAATACAAAAATACAAAGAAGGAATAGAAGAGCTCCCAGAAACACAAGAAGAAATAGAAAAAGAACTAAACAAAGAATTTGAAAAAACAATAAATGAAATAATTGAATTATACAATCAAATGAAAGCAGAAGAAGAAAGAACAGGAGAACACGCCTGGACAGCAACAGCACAAGAAATAAAACAAGCAATAGAAGGATTAGAACAAGAAATAAACAAACAAACTATACAAGAAGCAAAAGCACTTGCACAGAAATTAAAAGCCATAACAAAACCAAAAATAATACCTATTGCAGATGAAAGAGGAATAGTAATAACACTTATTGACCAATATCAAAAAACAATAGAAACAGAAACACGAACAATAATAATAACATACCAAGACCTTGATGAAACAGGAAACAATCCCAACCAAGAAATAGACCAATATGATACATTAATAATACAAATAAAAGACAAAACAAACAACCAAGAAACAACATTCAAAGACTACAGACTAAATGGATATGAAAACCCTGAAAATGACAAATATCTAGGAACAGCAGATTCACCATATGTTAAAGGAAATGTAAGAATAGGAGATGAATTTGAACTATACGATGCAACACAAGAACAAAGAACACAAATAAACCTAAACTATTACAATGCAATACAAGAAACAAAAACAGCAATACAACAAGAATCAGAACCAGTCAAATTTCCAGAAAAAATAATAATAGAATAAAATAAATAAAAACCAAAAATGCAAATAACAAAAACAATTTTAAAAACCTGGAAAACATTCCTAAAACACAAAAAACTAATTCCAATGCCTGTAATTTCTGACCTCATATTTTACTTTCTTTTATCATGGCTTACAATACACACAACATACAAACTAACAGCAATCGCAGAAACAATAATGACCACTTTTGGAGAACTGGCAAACATAATAGGGACAGACATAATGCAAAACGCGCAAATAATAGAACAATACAAACAAGTAAGCCAAACCATGCTAATATTTATAGCAGCAACACTTGCATTATGGATGATATTCAAAGGAATAAACTGGTATTATGCTCATCTAATGACAGGAAAAACACCAAAAACAAAAGAATTTATTGTCTCTTTTTTCACAAAAACAATAATCTGGTTTTTAATCAGTCTTGCAGTAATCTTTATTGCAGGATTTATCAACTACAAAATACTAATAAGCCAATCAAACATATCAGGACCTGAAACAACATTCACAATATCAATAATACTAATATGGATAATTTCTTATTTTGGCTTAATTGCCTATTCACTCAACACAACCAAATACATAAAAACAACATTTAAAGCAGGAATAAAACAATGGAAACAAACAATACCTGCATATTTACTGAGCACAATCACAATAATACTATCTATAATCATTTTTTATAACATATTTATCCGAAATTTTTATATATCAATTATTATATTAATACTAATAATCCTGCCAGCAATACAATATATGAGAATGCTGACAATAGAAAGCATAAAAAAAAGGTGATACATTGAAAAGTATAATGAGCTTTTTTATTCTTATTACATTAGCAGGATTTGGACTACTTGCAGGAAGCTTATACATGATAAGCACAGGACAATTTGTTCTGGTTCCAGTAGAAGACTTCAGCTTATTTGACATAGGACAAGGAATGAGCGCAGGCCAAGCATTTGAAAAACCAACACTAACAATACAGCCAACACTAGAACAAGGACAAATGCCAAAAGACTCACTAATCCCAACAGACATACAATTCTATGTAGACAGAATACCAGTATATGCACCAATGCAAACATCATTCATACCATTATACTATGATGACATGAAAACCTTCTCAGGAAAATTCGGACCATATCCATTTGACCCAAGAAATTTTATAGGAGTAAAACTCTGCTCTTTTCCAAAAACCTTTCCAGACATGCTAAACTGCGAAACAGTTTCCCTAAACTATGCAAACGGATATGTGCACTTTGCAAGAGGATATGACCCTGACGAATACATAGGAAGACAAGCATTAAAAAATTACGGAGCACTATATTACATAGTAAGTTCAGAATACGGAAACATAGCACAAAGTCCAGCAGCAATGATAAAAGTAATAGAACACGATTAAGGAATTAATATGAGCAAAAAAAATAATTATACTGCCTTATTTTTAACATTTGCCTTGATTTCAACAGCAATGCTAATTCTTGGAATAAACACACAAACAACAGGACAATCAATTGGAGGACATACAACATCTCCTAGTTCAAATAAACAAGTAACAGCAACAGGAAGCTTTGGAGGACTAGGAAACGGCAGGGCAAAACTAAGCTTTACAACAAACGGCGGACCTGCAACAGGAACATTTTCAGGAGAATATGAATCAGGACCAATAAAAGCAATATACAATGGACAATTAAACGGAAGATTTACAGGAGGAGAAGGAGGAACAATAACAGGTCAAATGAGCGGAAGAGGACAAATACTATCAGGAACAAACCAGCAAGGATGGCAGCAAATAGCAGGAACATTTCAAGGAACTGTAAACTTTGCAAAAGGAATAGTAACAGGAAACTGGCATGGAGGAGAATCAGGAGGAGCATTTAATCTAAGATTTAATCCAATAAAAGGAGTTCCAAGAACAACACAAACAAGCCAGCCAACACAAACACCACCAACATCACAATGGCTAACACAATATGGAGTAACAACAACAAAAGTACAAGCACCATTAGGATACTGCAAGTGCAGAACATCAAGACCATACATAGTAGGAGTAGGAGGAAGTCCATACGGAACATCAGAAGGACTAGAATTCAAAGGATTTATGACATATTCAGCATGCCAAAATACCTGCCCAGGAAGATATGTCTGGCAGGAGAGATAAATTAATCTTCTTTCTAATTAACACTCATTATCTTCAGTCACTCCTGCTTTTATGATTACTGGTTTATAATTACTGAGAAATCCTTTATGTTGTTCAATAAACAACTAGATTTTACTTTAAAAAAACAAAAACTTTATATAATACATGCGTATTACTTCTGTAATACTATGGATACTATACAAGCAAGAATACCAAAAGGACTTATTCGAGAAATAGATTTATTAGTAGATAAAGGATTATATGCTAATAAATCAGACGTTGTAAGAGATGCTGTCAGAAGATTGGCAATAAAAAGAATGATTGGAATAATCCCCAACACAGGAGATTCTGTAAAGGAGATTAGGAAAATAAGAAAAAAACTGTCTAAAGAAATAAAAAATTTTAGTGATATAGAAGAAATTAATAAATTAATTGAATAGATCTTCTGGTTTTTTTACTATAATATATTTTTTAGCAAAGTCTATTAATTTTCTATCCCGCGTTACGAGAATGGCATTTAATCTTTTAGAAATAATAATATGTAAACAATCATAAAAACTAATTTCAAAATTAGAACAGGATTCTAATTTTCTAGCAAAAGTGTAATCTTCTTTTTCGACAGATATAACATGAATATATTTCGCTTCTTGATAAAAAACAGTAAATTTTTTAAAAATATCCTTGGCTTTAAAAAATATCTCTTTTGAAATAAAAGAAGAAATAAAAATTTCACAACCATTACTGGAAACATACTCTAAAAAATCCTTAGCAATCTCCCAATATGGTTTTCCTTTTTTAGGATCGCCCTCTTTTTTAAAAAGATTTAACCAAATACAAGAATCTACATAAAAAAACTTGTTACTCATAAAAAAATAGAAAAAATTTCTTCTTAATATAATTATGCACAATTTTTTCGGAAAAAATACAGTTAGAACGAAAAAAATACTATTCCAAACCCTGCTTAAGAATATCTAATAACTCATCAGGATTCTTTTTATCAACAGGAACTTTTTCTTTAACAGAAACTACCTTATCATCTGACTCATCAACATTAATATCTTTACTTATATCAACAACAATATCCTCATCATCTGCAACAACAATATCTTTATTTTTTAAAGAATCACTATCTTTATTAACATCTGACTCTTTAAGAAAACTATCCAATTCTTCATCAACAGAAACAACAGCAGGATTATTATCAACAACACCAACAAAACCCAACTTGTAAACAATAACAGCTAAAAT
>JAHWHW010000042.1 GCA_019322995.1 Candidatus Woesearchaeota archaeon
AATATTCTTTGTAACACTAGGAATGCAGGTTGTTATTCCTAATGGAGTTAATATTGTTTTTCCAGTAATACTATTTTCGTTGCTGGTAATAATTGGAAATCCATTAATAGTTCTTTTACTAATGTCAGTAATGGGATTTAAATCAAGACCTGCATTTTTAACAGGAATTTCAATAGCACAAATAAGCGAGTTTAGTTTAATTTTAGTTGCAATGGGAGTAAATTTAGGAGTAGTTCCTCAAATAATAATGTCAATAATAGCACTTGTGGCAGTAATAACCTTTACTGTGTCATCATATATGATAATCTATGATGAACAACTTTATAGAATATTCCATAAAATAATAAAACCATTTGAAAAACTAGCAATAAGAAGACTTCATTTTGAACATATGCCTGGAGCAGTAAAATACAACATAATCCTATGCGGATGCAACAGAGTAGGCAGAGGAGTAATTGAAAGTGCAAAAAAAATAAAGAAAAACGTTCTAGTAATAGACTTTAACCCAGAAGTAGTTCATAAACTTGCAAAAGAAAAAATACACGCTCTTTACGGCGATGTAGGAGATGTAGAGATAGTAGAACGAATATCTAAACACAAACCAGAACTAATAATATCAACAGTTCCTGACATGACAGACAACCAGCTGCTTTTGCAAAAAATAAAACCAAAATATCCTAAAACAAAAATGATAGTAACTGCAAATAATATTGATGATGCACTTGAGCTTTATACAAACGGCGCAGATTATGTTTTACTGCCGCATCAATTAGGAAGAGACCACATAGCATTAATACTGCGCGAAAAAACCAAAAACATCAGACAGTTAAGCCAAGAAAAACAAAGGCATATAGAAAGAATTAAAAAGAGAAAAAACGAGGGAGTATATTAGATGAGCAAAACAGGAAGCATAAGATTAATCCTTGCTGGATTTACAACAAAAGCATTAAAAGAAAAATTTCCAAAATGGGACTCTTATGAAGAAAAAGAAAAAAAAGAAAAACTAGAAGAAATAGGAGATGCAGAAAACGGCGAAGAAAAACTATCATCACTTGCAGATCATGATGAAGTAGCGATTGGACAAGATCAAATTCTAAAAGTAGATTATCCAAAACCAATAACAAAATACCAAGTAGTCTATGAAAGCCCACACTCATCAATAGAACCATACTATTACTCCTGTTTGCACAACATGCAGCACACATTTAATTTTCCAGTAATCCACAAAATAACAGACATATTCACAGCATCACAGCATAGCTCTTTTTATGGAGCATCAGCACAAAAATTAGGTCTTGCACAAGACAAAGTTTCACAATACATGGCAGCAATAGGACAATTCATACGAAAGGATTTATTCCAGCTTATACGAGATTTACGCTGGCTGGATGAAAGAATAGAAATACATGATGATGCAAGAAAATACAAAAAAGATGGGAGTCTTGAAAACGAATCAGCAGAAATAACACTAAAAGGAATATGGACAGACATGGTAGACGGGGTTGTTCAGGGACAAAGAGTATCTGCAAACATATTTCAAATGGCGCAGCAATTACAGTTTACATCTTTGCCTGATTTCTTTTTTGCAATACATCCGCAAAAAAAAGAAGAAATAGACAAAAAAATAAATTCTATTGACACAACAAATTCCCTAAAAAGCGTATTAAAACGAAAACTAACTGATTTTATTATTTGGAAAGAAGCTAATTTTAAAGAACTAAAAGTCAGGAAAAATTTTGAACTGAAATATCTAAGACAGCACTATAACATAATACATATGTATCTTCAATGGGTAAAACCATACATGAAACACATAGCAAAACTAACAGCAGACATTGAACAAGCAGATGTTCCTGAAATGGTATCATCTTTTGAGGGTTCAATGATAGAAATAGAACTTCTAGGACAAAGACTTGAAGAAGGCAATAAACTAGTCTATACCTGTGCAATGGAAACATTTGAATACAGAACAAGACCTGAAATGAGCTTTCAGCAGGAAGCATATCATAGAGGAGCACTGCACATGGGAGAAATGAAATTAACATTCCGCTCATATGCCTGGACGCAAAAACAAATAGAAGCATACAAAAAAATGAAGCAAAAAGAAGACCTTGAATTATTTGAACAAGTAAGCTCAGGTGTAAAAGCAACAATGGAAGCAATAAGAGACGACTTAGACGAATATCTTAAACAGGCAGAAGGCAATGCAAAAGAAGAAGAAAAGAAAAAACAAGAAAAACCAGCATCAGTTTTAGAACCATTTGCTGCTCTTGGAAAAGGAGCAAAAGAAATGGCAGGAATGTTTATTCCTTCAACTTCTGCACCAGGAACAAAAGCAATAAAAGCAAAAATAGATTCTGAAAAAGGCAAAGCAAAAGGCAGTGCCAAGGCAAAACTCTGGCTTCTATATAAAATCTTTAAAAAAGCACACAAGTTATTGACATGGTAATTGTGTAATCTAATAAGGGCGCTGTCAACTTAAGTGTCAAAAAAAACAAACCCTGCAGTGGTGCGAAGCCTCATTCACCTCTCAACTTCGGGCTAATGCCCTCAGGTCGCATTGTGTGCACTAATCGCAACACCGGCAATTTACGCACCACTGCTAAAGACAAGCAACTTTACTTTACTTTTAATAAGAAAAATTTATAAATTAACATATAAACTTTTTTTCATGCCAAAAATATCTCTAATTGGTGCTGGAAATGTAGGCTCAACAATTGCTCACAGCATAATACAAAAACAGCTTACAGATATTATTCTTTTAGATATTGATTCTGAACTGGCAAAAGGAAAAGCAATGGATTTAGAGGATTTTCAAAGCTTAATAAACGGCAACTTGAAAATACAAGGAACTGATGATTATTCCTTAATTCAGAATTCTGAAGTAATCGTAATTTCTGCTGGGCTGGCAAGAAAAAAAGGAACTGAAATAACTCGAGAAGATTTATTTAAGAAAAATTCAGAAATCATAACTGAAATAGCAAAAAAAATAAAAAAATATTCTCCAAACAGCATAATAATAACAGTAACCAATCCAGTAGATAAAATGAATGAGATTGTTTTAAAAGAAATACCTGGAGACAGGAAAAAAATAATCGGTGCAGGAAATTTATTAGATACTGTTCGTTTGAAAACAATAATTTCTAAAGAATTAAAAATTCCTTGTTCACAAATCCAAACAATAGTAAAAGGACCTCATAATGATAATATGATCCCTGTTTTTAGCAATACTAACATAAATGGAAAATCAATATTAGATATTTTTTCAGAAAAAGAATTACAGCAAATATCAAAAAATCTCAAATTAAGAGGAAAATCAATAGTTGACTTAATGGGAAGCGGTTATTATGCAATAGGAAATGTTGTTTCTCATATGATAGAAGCTATCTTATTAGACACTAAGCAAACAATTCCAGCAAGCGTTTATTTAGACGGAGAATACGGCATAAAAGGAACGAGCCTGGGAGTATTAGTAAGTCTGGGAAAACAAGGAGCAGAAATAATCCAGACAGAATTCTTAGAAAAAGAAGAACTATTAAAGATCGCAGGAAAAAGACAATAAAAACTTAATTTCACTTATTTTTTGCAAAAATCTTTATGATTTTTTCTCCTGAACTTCTTCTGCAGTTTCTTTAATATCTTCTACATCTTCAATATCTTCTTTAATTTCCCTGCTTTTTTCCTTGACTTTTTCAAAATGCTCTTTATCCAGAACATGCTCTTGAGCTTCCTCAACTGCCTGTTTTTTAAGTTCACTGAGTTCTTCTTTAATTTCATTTACTGTTTCTTTATCAGACTCAGATTGTTCTTTAAGTTCTTTAAGCTCATTATTCATCAAATCATTTATAGATTCACTGCTGTCAGATGCTGCTTTTTCAATAATCTCCTTAGCCCTTTCAGTTGCTTCTTCAATAGAACCTGCCATGTGCAGGTCTTTTAACTGCTTTGCAAGCTTTGAGATTTTTTCAGTATTTTTTTCATTCATATTAGTAAGGTTTTATCTTTACTATATTAATGTTTTTGCTTTTTTAGTTTGTAGAAGTGAAGACATGAAACAAAAATCAAGGAAAACACAATCCAGGCAACAAGAGGAATTAAGTATAAATGCAAACCCCAAAAAGAAAACAAAGCAATCATCCAGCCAGGATATAATGCACTAGAAACAGCTTCAACTAAAATAATAATCGGAGAAGCATAAAAAACAGATTTAAAACAAGTTTTCCAGGATTGGCTGAATCTAGTTAGGTCTGCCATTAAAAAAACCAAAGTGCCTATGAAAATCGCAAATAGAAAATATTTAATCCAAATCCCTGCAAAACTGAAAAAAACAATAGAAGGAAAAATAAAAGCCATTATATATAGGAATAATTTGCTTACAACAGATTTGTTTTGAGACATTTCCTTAATCTGATTCAAAGGAACCTCTTTTCTTGTAAAGAATTTATAAAACAAAGAATTTCTTGTA
>JAHWHW010000043.1 GCA_019322995.1 Candidatus Woesearchaeota archaeon
TAAAAAAAAATCTGGATGGTAAACTTCTTGGAAATATATTTTTGGAAAAATTAAATAATGAAATACAAAAAAACAATTTAAGCATATCTGAAGCATATTTTTTAACAAATACTGCATATTACAGAGTTGAAAAACATTTTGATCCTGGAGGAAAATATCATCCAGAACATAAAGGAAAAGATGATTTACTGCACATACTCCCTGAAAAATACAGTGAATTAAAAAGGCAGATGCTTCTTCCTGCAGGTTCTGGCGCATTTATGTCTGAACAAATAGAAAGACTAAACCTATTCTTGATGTATCTTCAATTTTCAGACAGAGATTTTAATATTGATAATTTAATTTCAGAATACCAAAAATTTGAAGAAGATGTAGCATTTTGCAAAACAATTCCGCCTAAATTTCTGAATATCTATGAAAATATGGAAGTAGGATTTAGCGGAAGCTGGAAAAAATATAAATTATTTGAAAAAGATAAAACATCGGAACATTACGAATGGATTAATAAAATACAAGAATTTGAAAAAACACATCCTTACATAGGCGCATCAATTAGAATTTATGTTATGGATTATAATCAAAAAAAGATAATAGAAAAAACACAACCCTTTGAAGCAAAAAGTAATTCTCAAGATATCGAGGAATAGTTAAACAAAACATTTAAAAACACTTGTTTACTAATTTAGACATATGCCGACTGAGAAAGAATTAATTGCTGAAAGACTGCGAAAACTAAAGGATTTAAGAGAACTAGGAATAAATCCATACCCTTATGGTTATGATGTAAAAAACAAAGCATCAGAATTAAAAGAAAAATATGCTTCTTTAAATGCTGAAGACAAGACTTCTGATAAAGTATCAATAGCAGGAAGAATAATCAGTTTAAGAAGAATGGGCAAGGTAACTTTTCTTCATGTTCTTGATGAAACCGGCAAAATACAATCTTATTTTTCCCATGATTCAATGGGTGCTGAAGAATACAAAAAGCTAAAATTGTTTGACACAGGCGACTGGATAGGAATTGAAGGCACTATTTTCAAGACAAAAACAGGTGAAATAACAGTAATGGCTGAAAAATACTCAATGCTATGCAAGTCAATAAGACCTTTGCCAGAAAAATGGCATGGATTAAAAGATGTTGAATTAAGATACAGACTAAGACATCTGGATATGATAATGAATGAAAATGTCCGCAAAACATTTCTAATGCGGACAAAAATAATTAAAGCAATAAGAGAATTTTTTGAATCAAAAAAATACTTGGAAGTAGATACACCTGTTCTTCAAACAATTTACGGAGGAGCAAATGCCCGTCCATTTGTAACAAAACATCATGAATTAGATATGGAAATGTATTTAAGAATTTCTTTAGAACTATTCCATAAAAGACTAATAGTTGGAGGATTTAACCGGGTATATGAAATTGGAAAAGTTTTTAGAAATGAAGGAATAGACATAAGCCATAATCCTGAATTCACTTTATTAGAAAGCTATCAAGCATATGCAGATTATGAAGATATACTTCATTTAGTTGAGGATTTATATGATTTTGTAGCTAAAAAAATTCTAGGAACAACAAAAATAGAATATCAGGGAAAAATAATAGACCTGAAAAAACCATGGGCAAGACTAACAATGTCAGAAGCAGTAAAAAAATACACAGGAGAAGACATAGACTCTATGAATGAAGAAGATGCAAAAGAACTAATCAACAAATATCAACTAGACATAAAAGGAACTGCAGTAAAATGGAAGATTTTAGATGAACTATTTAAAAAAGAAGTAGAACCTCATCTGATTCAGCCGATATTTATAACACATCATCCAAAAGAAACAACACCATTATGCAAACAATGCAGAAAAAATCCAGATAAAATAGAAAGATTTGAACCTTTTATCAATGGCTGGGAAATCGGAAACGCCTACTCAGAACTAAACGACCCAATAAGACAAAGAGAATGCCTGGAAGAACAAGCATCACAATTAAGAGCAGGAGAAGAAGAAGCACATCCAATGGATGAAGAATTTGTCCAGGCAATAGAATGCGGAATGCCTCCAACAGGAGGACTAGGTCTAGGAATAGACAGAATGATAATGTTATTAACCAATTCAGCATCAATAAGAGATGTTATACTGTTTCCAACAATGAAAACAGAAAAAAATGAAACAAATTAATATAGGATTTAAATCAAAAGTAACTTTCTACGGCAAAAAAAAGAATAAAACAGTAATGGCAAGAATAGATACTGGAGCAAAAAGATGCAGTATTGACAAAAAACTTGCAGAACAAATAGGAATAGGAAAGATTTCAAAATACATAATAGTAAAATCAGCATCAGGCACAGGAAAAAGACCAATAGTTAGATTAAAAATTAAAATAAAAGGCAAAGCTTTTTATGCCCACTGCACAATAGCAGACAGATCAAGACTAAAATACCCTGCTTTAATAGGAAGAAATATCCTTTGTAAAGGGTTTTTAGTAGGAAGTCAAAGAAAAAAATGAAAGCAGCACTAATATCAATGGGAAGCATAAGCTCAAAATGGACAGCTAAAGCCATGGAAAAATACTTTGACACAGTTGACATGCTGGACATTCGCGACTTAGAAGTCAGTTTGGGCGGACGCAAGTCAGAAATATTATACAAAGGAGAACCAATAAAAGAATACGACTGCATATATGCCAAAGGCTCATTTAGGTTTGCAAATCTTCTTCGCTCAATAACAACAATGCTTTATCCAAAATGCTTTATGCCAATAGCAGCAGAAGCATTTACATCAGGTCATGACAAACTATTAACACATATAAAACTTCAAAGAGGAAAAGTAGCAATGCCAGAAACCTATGTTGCAACAACCGCAGAATCAGCAAAATCAGTTCTAAAAAAAATGACCTGCCCAATAATTATTAAAATGCCTGCAGGAACACACGGCAAAGGAGTTATGGTTGCAGACAGTCATGAAAGTGCAGCATCAATGATAGATGCATTATCTATGCTAAAACAGCCTTTTTTACTTCAAGAGTTCATAGATACAGGAGGTTGTGATGTTAGGGCATTTGTTGTCGGCGAAAAAGTAATTGCATCAATGAAACGCATAGCAGTTAAAGGAGAAACACGCGCTAATATTCATGCCGGCGGAGAAGGCAAAGGAATAATGTTAGACAGAAAAACACAAAAAATAGCAATTGAAGCAGCAAAATCACTGGGAGTTTCAATCTGCGGAGTGGACATTCTGGAAAGCATGAGAGGACCAATGGTTTTAGAAGTTAATTTATCACCTTCACTACAAGGAATAACAAAGGCAACAAAAATAGATGTATCAGATAAAATCGCTAAATTCCTTTTTGAAGAAACCAAAAAAAGAAAAACAGCAAAAACAGAAGAAAAAGGCAAAAAAGTAGTAAAAGAATTCCTTCCAGCACAAGAAATTTTATCAAAACTTGACTTTCGTGGAGAAAGAATCCTTTTACCTGAATTTGTAACCAGACTGACTAATTTTGATGATGAAAAAGAAGTAGTGATTAAAGCAGACAAAGGAAGACTGGAAATAGGAGAACAATAAAAAATTAATCAAAACCAGTGAAAAGCTTTTTTGGAAACTCCATCTTTTCTGGCAAAGATTCTATGCACTTATTTGTTACTGGATCGCAACCATTAGGACACTCATAAACATTATCCTCATCAATCCTGCCATTAACACATTTCAGATAATAAACACTGTCACGGCAGTAAGTAGTTCCATGGATGCAGTCTCTTAAAATGCATTGGTTTAGGATTTGATTGCAATAATACAATTCAGGACAAGGTTTAAGAACAGACCAGCTAGAACCAGTATCCTGGCAAACTGCAAAACCCTCCTCTGTCAGGCATTTTTTTTCACCAGGAATACACATTGTAATCTGTCTTTGAGATGTTTTTTCTTTAGGATTCCAGCCCCGGCCCCAATTCATCTTATCAGGATCCATGCCAACAGAAACATGATAAGAAGACTGAGAAAGCATACCTGTATTTTCAGATGTAAATTTTCCTGCAAAAAAAGATAATGAAACCACAAGAATAACTGCAATAATATACGAAGTTTTCATTTTTCAGCTCTTTTTTATTATTTAATAATTTTATCTATATAAATTTTACTTAGTTTTAGGCTCTGTCCTAAATCTCGCTAAAAGCTCGGGTTAGCAGCTTCAAATTCATAATAATGTCCACTATTGCTGACATGCTTGCCAAAGCAAAGCTTTGCCGGCAACCGCAAGAAAATTAAAAATTTTCTGCGCCCAAAAAAAGCAGGCTTTTTTTCGGGCTTCGCAAGCTCTGGTTTCTCCGAA
>JAHWHW010000044.1 GCA_019322995.1 Candidatus Woesearchaeota archaeon
ATTATCAGGAATAAAAAAAATAAAACTCCCAAAAGCACAAACCTTGCCAAAACAAGCAAAAGCAGAAAAACAAATGGAAGCAACAAAGAAAAAATTAATTCTGGATGATGACGGCTATCTTATGATAGAACAGTAAAGGTGATAAATTGAATGTAGAAAAACTAAAAAAAGTAAACCAATTAAGCAAAGAATTTAAAAAATACGGAATGGCTATGGAAGATGCCATAAAAGAAGCAGGAAGCACGGTTAATGAAAAAGAAGTAAAAGAATTTCTAGACAAATCCAGCGAAGAAATGAAATCATCAAAAAATCCCTCTTCAACAGAACAATACATACTCATGCTCGAAAGAAATAACAGAAAAATAATGGAAGAAGTAAAAAAAGTAAAAGAAGAAGTTACAAAAATACTGAAAGAATTTGAAGAAATGAAAACTAAACTATCAGAACAGCAAAAACAACAGATAGAACAGCCTCAAAAACATAAAATCAAAAAAGAAAAACAATCACAACTTAAAAAAGAGCAACCAACAAAAAAAACAACAAGAAAAAAATCAAATCCGAGGCAAGGAGAATACAATCCAGAAGATGTTTCAATAGAAAAAATGTTCTACTTTGGTAAAAAATGAACATTTCTTTTAAATTTATTAAATTCTTCTAATTTTTCAGAATAAACAATCAAAGCATGCTCTCTGCAAGACCCCATATAAACAGGCAAAGCATTAAAAGACTCACAAAAATCCGCAAATTTAACAGCAAAATTCTCTTTTTCATCAAAACTTAAGCCACTTCTAACATCATACTTATACCTATTAAGCACTTTATTCTTATTATGAATATTGGTAATGCCAAACTTAGCAGGATTTGCAAAAACCTCACTACCAGCTTGCAATGCAAAAGGCCCCTTGTTAACACAGTCTAAAACATCCTTATTAGACTTAACAAATTTTAAAGTATCTAAAAGCTCATCATAAGTCTCAGTAGGAAAACCAAAAATCAAAAAAACATGATTTTTAATACCTGCTCTTGAACAATCTTCTAAAACCTTTTTCATATCCTCTACTTTAGTTCCCTTATCAATCAAATCCAAAATCCTCTGATTTCCCGATTCAACACCCCATAACATCATTCTACATCCAGCATCAAACATTTTCTTAAAAATATCATAAGTAAAATCTTTTGTTGGCTTTGCCATACCAATAAAATTAATATTTAAATTATTTTTTTTAACAGCATCAGAAATCTGCTCAAACCTCTGAGCTGAAATCATCTCATCAACAAAATTAAAATAACGCAAACCACAACTCAAATGAAACCTAAGCTCATCAATAACATTTTCTACAGACCTCTGCCTATACCCTAAAAAATTCTTATGATGAACACAAAAAGCACACTTACGCCAATAACAACCTCTTGAAGTTAAAATAGGCAAAACCGGCCTAGGCATAAAATACTCCCTAGGATTAAACCAAGAATAATCAGGAAAAGGAATAGAATCTAAATTCTCCAAAGGCTTAGGATTATTAACAATAACACTATTATTTTTCCAAAACATAACACCCGGAACATCATCAACAGAAGAATTTTTATTCAAAGACTTAATCACTTCAACAAAACTATTCTCGCCCTCTCCAATAACCGCAAAATCCATAGATAAAGGAAAAAACTTTTTATTACTTAAAGTAGAGAAAAAATTACCTCCAAAAACAACTTTAACACCCCTTTGCTTTAAAATAAGACCCATTACCAAAGAAAAATGCCACTGCAAATCATAATTAACACTAATACCCACAACATCAGGCTTTTGCTTAAGAACAATCCTACACATTCTCTTCATAAGATTATTCAAATGCCTTTTGCCATTAATCATTTCACTAAAAAAAGAAGCATACTTAGAATAAACATTATTCAAAACACGTAAAAAAATATCAGTGTGATTTTCAGCATCTTTTAAATCAAAATTAATCTCTCTATTATTCTTAAAAAAATTAAAAGCATCAACAAAATCTTTTGCAGAATTATTATTCTTATAATGCTCAAAAATCATATCATGAAAAACACTGTTAAGATCCAAACACTTAAATTTAATATCAGGCAAATGTTTTTCAGCATAAGATTTAATATAAGAAATACCCACAGGCATACAAAAAGGCCTGACAAAAGGAGGAAACACAAAAACAACCCTATTAATCTTATTTTCAGCCATATTAATTCCTGATTAATGACCGCAACTATCCTCAAGGTCATCAAGACTATCAAAATTATCAATAACTTCTTTAAGAATCTTAAAATTACCTTTTTTAAGCTTAATATTTTTTTCAGCAAATAAACCAATAGCTCTCTGGCCCATGCCTAAAGAAAAAACAACATCAGGCTTAGACTTCATAACCTGATCAACAGGAGTTAAATCCGGACTAGAATGATTTAAATCATTTTTAATAATCTTTAGATTTTTTTCTTCAACATCATACAAAGCAAAAAAAGGACAATAACCAAAATGCAAACTCAATTTAGAATCTAAACCATTATCATCATCTAAAGCAACCAATAATCTCATTTTAAAATACCTCCTATAACAAATTTATTAAATTGAACAAAAAACAAAAAATTAGTCATTATCCACTCTAGGAGCCAAGATAAAACTAAGCAAAAGTTTATCCACAACCTTATACTCAAGTTTTAAAGGATAGTCCTGATTAAAATAAATAGAAACAAAATCAGACAATTTACTTCCATTCATCATTTTCTTAAGATATTCTATTGAATACTTTGCCTTAATCTTAGCCTTTGTATCAGAACTAATACTAGTAGTATCATCAGAATTAACTTCAATATGCGCTTTAGACAAATCCCCCTCAGCACTAATACTTAACTTATCAGGTTCAGCAGACAAAGTAACAGCTTCAGCAACAATATCTGCATCATCAATAGCATCATTTAACACATGAGACCTAGAAGTAATAGAAACAGGAAAAGACAAATTAGGAATTCTCTGCTCTTTTTCTTCAATATCAATAATAGGAATACTAAAAGTCCTTACAGAACCAGACTTAAGCTGAACCTTTAACTTATTATCCTCAGTAACCTCTAAAGTTAAAATATCACTTGCCTTAGCTCTTCTCAAAATTTGCTTTAAATTAGCCAAATTAATTGCGATTTCAGTATCCTTATCAACCTGATACTCAGAAAAACAGCTAGAAAGCAACTTAAAAATGACCATTGCTACATTAGCAGGATCCATAGCAACTAATTCCAAGCCATCCTTATTAATCTTAAACCTAGCTTAATGAACAAGCTCAGAAATAACAGTAATACTATCCTTTAAATAAGTTGCATCAGCTAAAACTAACTTCATAATTTATCCCCTTAAGAATAGTGAAATCGCTTTCTTATATATATATTTTATTGTTCTAGAGAATTAGTTTATCCTTGTTTTTAAAAGGATGAATAAGCTTAGGTGAATAATCAAGCTCTTTAGCAAGCTCAACAAAAGCAGAAACACCCTTTTTTTCAGCATGAGCAGGAATAACATGCTTAGGCTTAGTCATTCTCAACAAATCCCTAATATCCTCATAACCACCATGACCAGAAACATGAATCTCCTTAAAAATCCTAACACCCATTGTCTTAAGATTTTTTTCCAAAACCTTTCTTAACTCAACATTAATCGGAGTAGGAATAGTCTTGCAAGAAAAAACAACATGATCATTTGTAGAAAACTTAAACGGAAAAATACGCTTAGTCATCTTAGACAAAACAGACTTAGGCTCGCCTTGATGACCTGTAGCAATAATCAAAAACTTATGAACCCCTTTTTTTTCAATCTGAGCCAACTTCTTCTTAATATGCCTTGCAAAACCACAAACCTCGCCCTCTTTAGTCAAATCAATAACCTTAGCATCCTTAGCAGCATTAATATATTTAGACAAAGACCTGCCTAAAAAAACAACCTTTCTATTCAACTGCTTTGCATACTGAACAATAGCCTTTAACCTCGCAATATGAGAAGAAAAAGTAGTAACAATAACAGCATGACCCTTAGACTGAACACCCAATAAAACATCTTTAAGCATTTCTTTAGCAACTAATTCAGAAGGAGTCTTAACCCTTTTATCACAATACAAAGAATCCACAATCGCAACCAACACACCTTTTTTGCCTGCTGCCTGCAAAGCATCATAATTCGGCTTTCTACCTAAAGTAGGATTATTATCAAACTTAAAATCATTACAATATAAAACAATACCATACTTAGTATGCAAAGCAATCATAACAGTCTGAGGAGTAGAATGAGTCATATTAATAAACTCA
>JAHWHW010000045.1 GCA_019322995.1 Candidatus Woesearchaeota archaeon
AGTCTGCGATGAAATAACTTCACTATTTATAGCACTATTAAGAGCACAAGAAATACCTGCACGTTTTGTATCTGGAGCATCGTACACAAACATTCCTCAAGAACAAAACGGAAATTGGGGGCCTCATGGATGGGCAGAAGTATACTATCCAGAAAGAGGCTGGCTTCCATATGACATAACATTCGGACAATATGGATGGATAGACTCAGGCCATATAAAACTAAAAGAATGTGTTGACCCCAGAGACAAACCAACAAAATTCACATGGCAGGGAAGAGACGCAGGAATAAACGCAAGTGAACTAAAAATAAAGGCAGAAATAAAAGAAATAGGGGAAATAAATAAACCTGTAATAGAAATAACAACAAAAACAGCAAAGAAAAAAACAGGATTAAACTCATACAATCTTGTAATTGCAGAAATAAAAAATCTAAAAGACTTTTACATAACAAAAGAACTAACACTTGCAAATGTAAATGAAATAGAAATACAAGGAGAAAAGAAAAAACTGGCAATACTACCTCCAAACACAACAAAAACACTATTCTGGAGAATCAAAACAAAAGAAAACCTTAACCAAGAATATAATTATGAAATCCCTATTGAAATATATACTCGTCTTGACGAAAAAGGAAAAACAAAATTTCAAGCAGAATACAACAATCCCGAATATTCCCTAAATGACATAGTAAAAATACAAGACATAATAGAAGCAGGAGGAGAAATTCCAAAAGAAAATGAACTAAACGAAACATTAAAAGAAGGAAATCAGGAAATAAAAGAAACTGTTCCTGAAAAAAAAATGGGAATAATACAAAGGTTTATTAAATGGATTAAATCAATATTCTAAAATGGAAAAAACAACCATAGAAAAACTAGTGCCAGACACATCAGTAATAATTGAAGGACTTGTATCGCAAAAAATCAATAAAAAAGAAATCATTGTAAAAGAATTAATCCTTCACGAAGCAGTATTTGCAGAATTAGAACATCAGGCAAACATAGGCAGAGCAATAGGATATGTAGGAATAGATGAACTAAAACAACTCCAATCAATGGCCCAAGAAAACAAAATAACACTTAAAATATCAGGACAAAGACCAACAGGACATGAAATAAAATATGCAAAACTAGGAGAAATAGACTCAATAATAAGACAATTAGCCTGGGATGAAGACGCAACATTAATGACTGCAGACAAGGTTCAGGCAAAAATAGCAGAAGCAAGAGGAATGAAACTATACTTTATACCACTTGAAGAACATGTCCGCGAAAAAATAAAACTAGAAAAATATTTTGATGAAACAACAATGTCAGTTCATCTCAGAGAAGGAGTAGTAGCAAAAGCAAAAAAAGGAAAACCAGGAGACTGGTCATTTGTTACAATAGGAAAGAAAAAACTAGAAGCAGAAAACATCAAAGAAATATCAAGGGAAATAATAGAAGAAGCAAGAATAAGAGCAGACGGATTTCTTGAAATAGAAAGAGAAGGAAGTACCATAGTTCAGCTCGGCCTTTACAGAATAGTAATCACAAGACCTCCTTTTTCAGACGGCTGGGAAATAACAGCTGTAAAACCAATCAAACAACTGAACCTTGGAGATTATAACCTAAGCGAAAAACTAACTGCAAGAATAGCAGGACAAGCAGAAGGAATACTAATAGCAGGAGCTCCAGGACACGGAAAAACAACCTTTGCACAAGCATTATCTGTTCATTTTGCAAAGGAAGGAAAAATAGTCAAAACAGTAGAAGCACCAAGAGATTTAATACTACCAGAAGAAATAACACAACTTGCAATAAGCAGAGGAACACCAGAAGAAGTCCATGACATATTACTATTATCCAGACCAGACTACACCATATTTGATGAAATGAGAAACACACCAGACTTTATGCTATACGCAGACTTAAGACTTGCAGGAGTAGGAATGGTAGGAGTAATACACGGAACAAATCCATTAGACGCAATACAAAGATTCATAGGAAAACTAGACCTCGGGGTAATACCGCATGTAATAGATACAGTAGTATTTATACGCAACGGAGCAATAGAAAAAGTTTTATCAGTAAAAATGGTGGTAAAAGTACCGGCAGGAATGACAGAAGCAGACCTGGCAAGACCAGTAATAACAATAAATGACTTTGAAACAGGAAAAGGAGTAGCAGAAATATACTCATATGGCGAAGAAACAGTAGTAGTTCCAGTAACAGAAATCAAAGAAAAACAAACAGGAGCAAAAAAACTAGCTGCTTCTGCAATAGAAAGAGCATTTCAAAGATATACTGACTATATGAAAATAGAAATACCCTCAGATGAAAAAGCAATAGTTCAGGTTCCAGAAGAAAGAATAGCAGGTATAATAGGCAGAGAAGGAAAAAATATCAAAAAATTAGAAGAACAACTAGGAATAGGACTAGACATAAGATCCCTTGATTCAGAACAACAAAAACCAGAAGGAGATGAAATATCATATGACCTTGAAGAAAGCGGAAAATGCTTTGAATTCTATCTTGACAAAAAAATGCAAGGAAAAGACATTGACCTATATATAGAAGACGACTATTTAGCAACATTTAATGTAGGCAAAAAAGCAACTATACGAATTAAAAAACAAAATCCTCTTGGAAAATCCATATCAAATGCACGCAAATATGGAGAACGAATAAGAATATTATCATAAATTATGCTTTTTCTTATATTGCTCCCACTCATCAACAGTCTCATTCCTTCGGCTTATCAAAAACAAATCATTAGCCAAAGAAAGAAGCTCGGGATTATCATTTTCATTCCTTTTAATATATTGACATATCTTTGCCAAATCCTCAATAGAATCAATAAACTCGTGATTACTGCATCCGCACGCCATAACACATTCTTTTAATTTAGACATCAAATTAACGCGATTATACAATATATCACTCTTTTTGAAAACAATAAACCTTCAATATATAAGAATTACGACCAAAAAGTATATATATTAAAATATAACTAAACAAGAATATGATAGATATAAACCTAATAAGAGAAAAACCTGAAATAATAAAAGAAACACTGAAAAAAAGAAATCAAAATGAAAAAATAAAAATACTTGAGTTTTTAATTGAAAAAGACAAAAAATGGAAAAAACTAAAACAACAAAGCGATAAACTAAGAAGTGAACAAAAAAAACTAAATCTTCAGATTAACTCAAACAAAAAACAAGGCAAAAACATAAAAAAAGAAATAAAACAAGCGGGAATTAACAGACAGAAACTTCTCAAAACAGAAGAAGAAAAAGAAAAACTAGAACAAGAAATAAACAAAGAACTAAACAAAATACCAAATCTACTTCACAAATCAGTTCCAACAGGAAAAGACGAAAGCAAAAACAAAGTAATCAAAAAATACGGCAAACCTAAAAAAGTTAGTTTTAAACTAAAAAGCCACGGAGAAATAATAGAATCAAAAGAACAAGGCAACTTTGAAAGAGCTACAAAAATCTCAGGAGCAGGATTTTATTTTCTAAACGACAAAATCGCATGGCTAAACCAGGCAATAATAAGATATGCTATAGACTTTCTAAGAAAAAAAGGCTATAACTATGTTGAACCACCACTAATGATGAGACGCAAACCATACGAAGGAGTAGTAGAACTTCAGGATTTTCAAGATGTAATGTACAAAATAGAAAACGAAGACATGTATTTAATCGCAACAAGCGAACATCCATTGATTGCACAATATATCAATACAAACATAAAAGAAGAAAAACTTCCAATAAAACTCGCAGGATACAGTATGTGCTTTAGAAAAGAAATTGGAAGCCATGGAGTTGACACAAGAGGACTTTTCAGAACACACCAATTCAACAAAGTAGAACAAATAATAATATGCCAAGAAAAAGACAGCTGGAAATACTTTGAAGAACTTCTCAAAAATACAGAACAAATGTTCAAAGAACTAGGAATACCCTACAGACTACTGGAAATGTGCTCAGGAGACCTAGGAAACATGAAAGCAAAACAAATAGACCTAGAATTATGGATGCCCAGACAGGGAAAATACCAGGAAGTAACCTCTTTAAGCAACTGCACAGACTATCAGGC
>JAHWHW010000046.1 GCA_019322995.1 Candidatus Woesearchaeota archaeon
TTTTAGGAATAACCAATGAAAGAGTATTTTTCTTAGGAAAAGGACTTGGAAATTCTTTTGTAATGGTTTTTTTTGGAAAACCCAGCAAATCCTTGTACATATCCACAGGAGATAAAGTTCCTGACATCAAAATATTAGATTGAGAAGCATCAATAACATCCTTTGATGCGATAGAAGGGTCAAGACAACGATGAGTCAAAACAACAAAAGAATCATTCTTGGAAAGAATCCTGGAGAAACCCATGTCTCCGTTAGGCCAGGACTCAAGAAAAGATGCAATCCATCCAAGAGAACTGGTTTTTTGATTTTCTCTTACAACTTCAGCAGAAGCTTTTAACTCATTTATGAATTCTTCATATTTTTTTATATTTTCAACACCTTTAATAAAAATACTCTTTTCCACTAATTTTTCATCATTAACAGAAATATCCCTTGCCAAACTATAAAGAAGAGATTCAAGTTCAATCAAAAAAACAGCCAGTTCGTCAAAATTAAACTTTTTAGCCTCTTTAACAGCTCTTTTAATAATTCTGTCAGATAATTTTTTCGTAAGCAAAGAACGAATACGCTTAGGAAGATTATGACCTTCATCTATAATTATTATTGAATCCTGCAAGTTTTTATTAATCTTAGACAAAAAATTCTCTCTAATTCCAGGATTAAACAAATAATAATAATCCGAAATAATAATTTTTGATTTAGATGCAAGCATCAAAGAAATTTCATAAGGGCAAACTTTGTTTTTTTTACACAATTCAATAACCTTTTCAGTGGAAACAGGAGAAATTTTTCCAAGTTCATCCAGCGTTCTTTTGCAATCAAAACTTTCCTTAGAACGGGTATTTTTATAAAAATCGCACTTATTTTCCTCTTTCATAGATTTGCAAAACTCAGCAAAATCATTAGAATTCATAATCTCAGAGCCAGGCTGAAGACACATCCATTTTTTTCCAATAATAGAAGTAGCAATTAAATCCAGATTAAACTTATTCTTTATTTTATTAACAGTATCAATAACAATCTTGTGCTGAGTATGTCTTGAAGTAAGAAAAAAAATAACAGAATCATGCTTTTGATAAGTTAAAGACAAAGCAGGGGACAAAGCAGCAGCAGTCTTTCCTAAACCAGTAGGAGCATGAACAATAACTGAATTTTTTTCTTTAAGTGCTTTTTCTAAACAATTAATTAATTTATCTTGCACAGGACGAATATTTTCATGAGGAAAAAGAAACTTATTCATAATTTTTGTTAATATAACCTTATTTAAATGTTTTTCGTCAGTAAAATCGTAAAAAAAACGATAAAATGAAAATATTAACAAAGATTATGTTTTTAATTCAGATAAAATAACCCTTATTTTAGAAAGGTTTAAATAGAAACTAGGATTACTAAAATATACTCAAAAGAGGTCTAAATCTTAAATACCGTTTTAAATTACAAAACGAAAGGTTTAAATATTTGGTATAAAATACATATTATGATATAACCGTTGGGGTGGTTGCGTGAAAAATAAAGAAATTTTTAAGGTCTTTTTTCGAGAAAAACCTGCAATGATGCTTGTTGAGTTACGCAATGCAAAATCAGAGGTTTATGCTTCTTCACTGGCAAAACAAATAGACTGCACATATTCACATGTTGTTAAAATTTTACAAGAAATGGAACGCGAAGGGCTAATAAATTTTGATAAACAAGGAAGATTAAAACTTCTTACACTAACAAAAAAAGGACAAGAAATAGCAACAAGAATCGATGATGTAAGAGGAATTTTATAATTTTTTTCTAAAATTATTCAGTATACATTTTAAGCTTAGAAGGATCATATTTCCAAGACACAGGAATCCTTCCAGATTCTTTATAATACTTAATCAAACGCTTAATCTTAGAATCAGTTAATTGATAACCTCTCTTAGCACTCATATCCTGCTTATTATTTGAAATATGAGCGGTAATAGCAACTAATTTACGCATCAAAGCAATTAAATCTTCAGGCAATTCCTTTGAAAGCTTTTTTTCTCTTAAAATTTTAGTAACAGATTTATTTGTAATAGCCTTTACATCAGGCACACCATAAACATCCCTGAGAATAATGCCAATTTCAGAAGCAGTCTTGTCATCTTTTGCAAACTTAGCAATCAACATTTCAATTTCTTTAGCACCATATCTAATCCAGCCAGACTTTTGTTTGTCCAAAGGCTTATGAGAGCCAGACTTTCCTTTTTTCCTTGAATGCATTCTTGCCATATTAATTCACTTATTGGAGAAATAACACTTCTCCAGCATAAACAAGCTCCAAGAACCGGTTTATCTCTTGAATATAAAATAGTAGTATTTATTCATTTAAAAAGCTTATGCTTTCTTGCAAACACCACCAGCAATTCTGGTAGATTCAACATAAATATTAACATCTTTTTCCAACTCATAAGGAACATTAATAGGTTGAGCATCTAAATTCATATCATTAATCTTTAAAGAAACAAAATTCTCAGAAACACTTTTAACAGAAACATCATAAGAAGCATCATTAATCCAAAAATTAGTATTCTGACCTTCAATAGTTTCCCGACATTTTTCCCTTCCATCATTAATACAAACCATTGCCATAAAAAAAGTATTAGAGCAAGCATAATCATTAGAACAATCAGCATGAACACAACAGCTGGCTCGTGGAATACATTTATTTTGTTGAGAACACCACTTTGAGTTATCATTGCAAACACATTTTTCTTTATCAGTATCATAAACCTGATTAAAAGCACACACATGCTTAATGCAAATATTATTTTCACAAATCTCCCCAATATCACAATCGCCAGAATCACAACAAAGATTATTCTTTAAACATTCACCATTGCACATTTTAAAACCAGTATCACAAACGCATTTGCCAGAAACACAATAAGAATTCTCACTGCACTCTAAATCTTCACACAAATCCTGTTTAACATTAACTTCAACATCAATAATCTGTTCATCAACAGGTCTGGCAGTGATAGTATCACTAGAACAAGCACTAAGCAAAAACAGGCCAATGATTAAAACAGATAAAATGTATTTCATTCCCCCAACCTATAAAAAAAGATACACATTTGATTTATAAAGGTTTTGCAAAAAATTAATAGCTCCCCCCGGATTTGGAACCTAATCCTTAAGAAGTATTAGAAGTCCAAAAGGTCAGTTAAGCAGAGCTTAACTGCCCAGTTTTCTATTTATTTTAACAAATACTAACAAATAGCTCCCCCCGGATTTGAACCGAGGTCCTCAGGACCAGAACCTGAGATGATTGGCCACTACACTAGGGAGCTGTAATAAAAAAAGAATAGCTTCTTATTTTAAAAACTTTAGGCAAAAAGCTTAAATATAAGTCAATCTAGCAAATAGTATAAGAGAGGTGAATCATAATGGACAGACAAGAACTCATAATCCTTTTTATAGTAGGCATAATAGCTGTTTTAGCAATGTTTCTAATGTATAAAAACATGGATGCAACAGGAGACGCAGCATATCAAATTTCACAATCAAATGTTGTCGGCTGCAACACAGATTCAGACTGTTATTGGGCAATGAACAGTCTTCAATACGAATGCAGAGCAGGACTATGCAGGCCAAAAGGAGCAATAGGACCTCCTGCTTATGAATCTAAGCTAAAACTGAGATGATTAACAATATTTATCCAGAACTTTTACTATTTTTTCTGTTGCTATCTTAATTTTATTTTCTATAAATTTAGGAGTTTTTTCAACTCTTCCTTGAGTGAATAAATGCATGGGCCTGTTAGGAGAAACAAACAGCATACTTCCAGCGTATTTTCCATTAACCGCCATGCTTCTTATTTCAAAGAATTCATTTTTGAAAAGCTTTTCACAATCAATTAACTCTTCCAAAAGATAATCTTCTTTAATTTTCAATTTTTTAGGAATGTCCTTATTAGAATTGCAAATTAACAATCCTTTGCTTTTTTGACCCCTTCTCGGCTTTAAAATAAAAGGTTTATTTAAGATTATTTTTGGAATTTTATTTATACCTTTATTACTTTTTATAACAAATGCTCTTGGAACCTTGATATT
>JAHWHW010000047.1 GCA_019322995.1 Candidatus Woesearchaeota archaeon
AGGAAGCAAGATCCGGCCAAGGTAATCTTTTTCCTGGATTATCCTACTGCTTATCTAATAGCACTCCAGAGTTCAGAGAAAAATTTCCATTAGCTGCAAGAAATTTAGAAAAGATTTGTAAAAAAGATTCATGCGAGGTTTCATTTTCTCTCCCAAAAGATGCAACTTTTTTTAGAATTGCGCTTTCAGAAATCCGTGACGATGAAGAAAGAATATATTAAAGATAGCTCAAACAAGACTTTAAAATATTCTCACCTTACACTATAATAATCCTCTAACACAATCCTGTCTACTTCTCCTAAATCACGAGCCATATATAGTTTACCATTACCTAACTTTGTAATCTTCTTAGCAAGCTTCTCTCCTTTTGAATCAAGCTTTATTCCAATTAAAGAAATAGTGATTCCTTTTGCTTTTGCATTTGAAACTGCACTAAGTGTTTCTTCTTCTGGTTCTTTTCCAACTGTTGGAAGTGCATCTGTTAATATCAATAAATGTTTTGTAACTTCATGAGCAGGAAACATTTCTGATGCATGTTCTATCATTTTCTTAAAATCTGTTTGTTTACCTGCACGAATTCTTGCAATTCTGTTTAATAGAAAACCAAAATCATCTGTTGGTTCTATTGAATCTTTTATTTCTGTTCCAAATACAACTAATCCAACTTTGTCTTTGTCTGAAATAGCTTTATAAGAAAGGGCTACTCCTGCTTTTTTACAGCTATGAATTTTTTCTCCTTTCATTGATGCAGAACTGTCAAGACCATATATTATATAAACCGCCCCTTTACTTTGTCTTTCAAATGTTTGCAGGTCTTGTTTTTTTATTTTTTCATGTCCTCTTTTTATTGCTGTTTTAATTGATTTTCTTAATGCAATATCTTTGTATCTGTCTCCTTTTTTAAAAAGGCGGATTTCTCCTTTTTCTCCATAATGTGAACTTTTTTTGTGTATTTTTTCTCCTATTGCTCCTTTTGCAGTTAAATTGTCAATTTCTTCAATATAAAGTGAAAGTGAAGCTAATTCAACTCCTTTGTCTGATATTGTTCCGTCTTTTTCTAATAATTTTTTTGTTTTTAGATTTTCAATGCGTTCTTCTATTTCTTTTTTTAATTTTTTCTGGAACTCAGGTATACGTAAATTTTTTTCAATATATTCTGAATCATAGCCAGAAACTAATCTAAGTAATTTCTCTCCATATAATTGTTTGGCAATAGAAAAATTTTTAACAAGATTTTCAAACATCATGTCAGGTATAAATGCGTTCATTCCTCTGTTTATCCCATCTTCTATGATTTTGCCGTCATCTATTGTTTTTTTATCATCCTGCAGTACAGCATGCATTAGTTTGTCATCCTGCATCTGCATTTGCAGTTTGCCTTGATATTCTTCTGCTTTAGAAAACTCGTTTACTTCTCTCTCACTGCTAAAGACAATCACCACTCGTCTCGAGTTCTTCATGTTCAGAACAGTATTTTTTAAATTCTTGTTCAATAAATTCTTCTTCGTTTTGAAGGTATTTTACTGATGGTTTTAGTTCTATCCTGTGGGAAAGAACTGATACTACTGATTTTGCTATGTCTTCTGCATTTACTTTTTTTCTTCCAGAAAGTATTGCATTTGCTTGTGCTCTTTCATAAAGTCCTAAAGAAGCACGAACACTTGGTTTTCTGATTAAATCTTTATTTTCTCTTAGAATGCGAATAAAATCAATTGTTATTTCTAGTAGATTAAAAGGAAATTCTGATTTTTTAATTCCTTTAGATAATACAATTTCTTTTTCTATTAATAATTTTTCAGGATAGCTCATATGGACTATGTCAAATCGATCTAAAAATACATCTGATAGTTTTTCAGTTGCTGCTGTTTCTTGGGGATTCATTGTTCCTATAAAAATAAAATTTGCAGGAAGATCTACTGTATATGAACCAATTGTTGCTTTGCCTTCTTCTAAAACTTGTAATAATGCGTTTTGTAGTTTTTCAGGGCATCTGTTTACTTCGTCAAAAAATAATATGCCGTTGTTTGCTTTGAAAATCTTGCCTGGTGTAAATGCTTCTAAGCTCATTGCTCCGTATTTCAATGCTTGGCCTGGATCTATGTCTCCTATTAAGTCCTCTACTGTCAAATCAGGACTTCCTTGGATTCTGATAAAGCGGTTTAAACCGTTTATTTTTTTGGTTTTAATTTTGTTGTTTCTGCACTTAGGGCATAATGGATTATTAGGATCACAGTTATATTCGCAGTCATTTGCAGTTATAGAAGGTAGTAGTTTGGCAATATTTTTAGCAATTGTTGTTTTTCCTATTCCCGGAGGCCCTAAAATTATAACATGTCTGTTCATAATTAGAGCTGATTTTAGTTGTTCTTTTGCAGAAAACTGTCCAATTATGTCTTTAAACTTTTCCTCTCCACTAAATAAATCTATCATAGTCATAAAAATAAAGAAACAGAGTATATAAAGTTAATTATTTTATCTCTTTTTCTTAACTTTCTTTTTAACTTTTCTTTTAACCTTTTTCTTTGCTTTTTTAGCTGTTTTCATTGCAAGCATTACTTCTCTTGCTGTAATCTTGTGCATTTCTTTTGCTACTTTCATACCATGTTTTGCCACTTTGCTTGTTGCCTTTTTTACATCACAGGTTTTTACTCCGTGTTTTTTCAGCAATACACTTACTTCTTTTTGTGCTTCGCGCACAGCAAACCGCCCTACTCTTAAACACATCATAGCTATTCTTTTTTTCATAATATCACCTCTTTAATTTCCATTTTTTATGTGGATCATATTTTGCAGATCCTTCTCTTAGTATTGATACAAAGAGCATTATTATTAGTATAAATGCGCTGGACAGACTTACAATTGAAAAAAACGAATATCCTTTAAATGATGGTTGTATTCCTATTAATAGTGCTCCTGCAACTATTAAAGCTGCTATTACTAATGCATAAGCAAGTCTGTTGCTGCTTCTGTTTATGTCCATTCCTACGTGTCTTATATCTGTGTATGCCATGTCTATTTTTATCGGATTGTTTCTAAGTGTTTCTATTAAATTCATTGCTTCATTTGGCAGTTCTGTTAGTTGTAGTGCAAAGTTTTTTGATTGGCCCATGAATTTTTTTATTATTTTAACAGGTTTTTTTTGTTTTTGTAATAAATTAGCTATTTTAGGGCGTGAAAATGTTAAAAAATCAAATTCAGGATCTACAAAAAGGCATGTTCCTTCTGCTGTCAGCATTCCTTTTCCCAGTAATATTAGATTAGAAGGCATTTTTATGTTATGAGCTACACAGTTATTGAACAAATGATACATCATACTGGTGATTCTTGCTGCTCTCATTTCTGCATTATACCATTCATCAAGTATATTTTCTGCATCTATCTTAAATGCATTTATATCTGTCTCGTCTGTGGACATTCCTTCTTTTAAAAGAACTCTTATTATTTGTTTTACATCTCTGTTTACTATTGCCAGATACATTTCTAGTTCTAGTTTTTTTAGTGTTTCGTCTATTTCGCTTGTTATTCCAAAATCTAAAAGAGCTATTTTTCCTTTGGATAAGATAAGTATGTTTCCTGGATGCATATCTGCATGAAAAAAGCCGTCTTCAAGAACTTGTTTAAATACAGAACCTGCGATTGTTTTTGCTATTTGTTTTCTTAATTGTTTTTTTAGTTTTGCTTCTGAAAGTTTTTTTCCTTCAAATTTTTGCATGACCAGCACTTGAGGTGTTGTGTATTGCCAGTAGACTTTTGGAATTTCTATTTTTTTGGATTTTTTAAAATTTTTGTAAAATCTGTCTGCGTTTTTTGCTTCATTAGTAAAATCAAGTTCTTTTCTGGTATATTTTTCAAATTCTTCTATCATATCCAATGGACTTGCATGATTTGAAATATACTTATCTATTTTATTTGCTAAATAATATAAAATTTCTATGTCTGATTCAAACTTTTCTTTTATTCCTGGCCTTTGAACTTTTACTACTGCAGTTCTTA
>JAHWHW010000048.1 GCA_019322995.1 Candidatus Woesearchaeota archaeon
TTTTAGTAGACCTGTTTAATTTTGCATTAGCATTAAAACCCTTAAATCTTCCAGAATAATTAACAACACCAGTAAATTGAAACTTTTTATCAGGAAACAAATCCTGGAATGATTTTTCAACTAATCTCATTTTATGTATTGATAGGATATCTTAAAATTGCAGCAATCTTTCCAATATCCCTTAACTGAACACCTTCTCTTGTTTCAGTAGAAATTATTTTTACCTCTGTAGAAAACTTTCCAGCAATTTCATCAAATTCGTCGATTACATCATCATCCAGAGATTCTGAAAGCAACAAAGTCTCAACAGCACCCATAGACAAAGCTAATCTTACCTGCTCATCGCCATAAGCAGTCATTTCCTGTTTTGTTGAAAGCAAATTAAAAAAAACAGACATAACTTTTTTTTCATCAGCAATCTCCTCTTTTGCTAAAACATCCTGACATTTATCAACAAGCTCCTGCAAACCAAAATCGCCAGTATAAGAAAGATCCTTTACTGCAATAATCTTTTTTTTAACGTCTCCAGTAATAAAATTTCCTTCAACAAGCTCATATTTATTAGGACCAGGACCTCCAACTAAAATTCCCTTTAAACCATCTCTTGACAAAAACTGATCTTTCATATAATCAGCAACTTTCTTAATATGATCCTTAACAGCCAAATCCCTGTTAGCCTGAAACCTGTGAGACGACTGTCCGCCTGCTTTCATCTTTCCAGGAACATGAGAATGAGTCTTTAACAAAGGAACAATACGTTTACCTTTTAACAAAGCAAGATTAGCATCTCTTGCATCCATAACAACTAAACCATACATATCCTTAATATCAACCATATCTCTTAACAAATCCAACTCAAAGGTTTTGTCACACTTGTAAATTCTTGTGTTCAAAGGAACAGGAGGCTCAACAGACCAAACCTTAACATCAGACTTGCCTTCTCTTGCCAAAACATTACCAGAAAAAACAGCAAGACCATTAGGAGGAGTCTGCTTGAAAAGCTTTAGATGCTGAATCATTCTCTCCAAAGCATCAATAACATTATTTCTAGTAGAAGCAGATTTAATATTAGAAGCAGTTCCCTGCTCTTGAGACAAATGATTAATAATCTTAAACAAATCATAATTAGCAGGAATATAAACAGTAACAAATTCAGTATGCGCAGCCCTATAACTGCCTAATTCCTTGATAAACTTCTTTAATTCAAACCTTTGATGCGCTGTTAATACCATAGACTAAACTATTTATAGCAAGATATATAAAAGTTTGGATACGAAACCTTTTTAAATAAACCGCCTTCAATATAGTGCTATGGCAAAAGAAAAAGGTTTGGGGCCTGCAAAAAGATTTGGAGCAAGATACGGCGCAACAACAAAACACAGACTTGCAGCCATAGAAAAAGAACAAAAAAAATCACAAATATGCCCTTATTGTTCAAAGCCAAAAGCAAAAAGAATATCATACGGCATATATGAATGCAAAAAATGCAACAGCAAGTTCACAGGAAAAGCATACACAGTAGGAAGAAAAACAAGAAAACAATATCAACCAGAGGAAGAAGGGCAAAAAGAATAAAAAATGACTAAACAAAAAAAAAGTAAAAAGTCATTTTGGAGAAAATAAAAATGGTTAAGTATACCTGCTTTCACTGCGGAAAAAAAATAAGTCAGGATTTGATGGGAAAAAGAATACGATGCCCCTACTGCGGAAGCAAAATAATATACAAATCAAGAAGCAAAATAACAAAAGTAAAGGCATTATAAAAAATGGACAAAAAAGAACAAGAAAAAATAGGAAAACTGCAATTACTAGAACAACAGCTGCAGCAATTTTCAATGCAAAAACAACAGTTTCAAACACAATTATTTGAAATCGAATCAGCAATAACAGAATCAGAAAAAACAGAAAAAGCATATAAAATCGTGGGCAATCTAATGGTTCTTACAGATAAAGAAATACTAAAAAAAGATCTTGAACAAAAAAAAGAAATAGTAAATCTAAGAATAAAAAACATTGAAAAACAAGAGAAAAAAATACAGGAAGATGCCAAAAAAATTCAAGAAGAAGTAATGGGCAAAATGAAAAAATGAAAGTATCAAATGCAGTAGAAATGATTAAAGAAATGCTCGAAGACAGCTCTGTGCCAAAAAACGTAAGAGCAAAACTAGAAAAAACTATCTGCTTTCTTCAAGACAAAGAAGAAAGCAAAATAAAAGTAAGCAGGGCGCTGCACGAACTTGAAGAAATCAGCAGCGACACAAACATGCAGGCAGACACAAGAACACAAATATTCAATGTAGTAAGCATGCTTGAAATAGTATAATCACTTCCACTTTTTCTTTAACACAGTAAAATTCGGAACAGAAATAATATCCCTTGATCTGGTTTTTATCTTAATTCTTAACAAACCTCTTTTTATAATCCTGCCTTTTACATCATCTAAATCAATATAAGTATTAATTGCGTGATTTTTTCTAACCCACCAACTGCACAAAAAATTAGGAATAAAATCCCTCGCCCCCGAAATAATAGACAAAATAATTATTAAGGCAAAAGCAACAATCAAAACAATAAGAACATAGGCAAGAATTCCCAAAGTATCAACAGCAATACAAACAGTTATAATATAGATAACATACTCTAAAACCTGAGAAATACTTTCCTCAACAGAACCTGTTTTTCTATTAAGCAAAGAATCAACCTCAAACTCATGAAGAATACGATAAACTAATTTTCCAACAAGTCTAGCAATAATAAAACCTACAAGAATAATCAAAACAATAACCGCAATATTTGTGGTTATTGAATTAAAAAAATCCAGCCATTTCATTTTTACTTAAAAAAACATAATGTTTTTAAAGGTTTGCACGTGCAAAAAACATATGGGCACAAAAGACAAAATACAGGATTTGGAAAAAGAACTGCAAAAAACACAATACAACAAGGCAACAGAACATCATTTTGGAGTTGTCAAAGCAAGAATAGCAAAACTTCGCGACAAACTTGAAAAAGAAAGTGCAAAGAAAAAAGGGAAGGGATTTTCAGTTAAAAAATCAGGAGATGCAACTGTTGTTTTACTAGGATTTCCTTCAGTAGGAAAAAGCACTTTACTGAACGCAATTACAAAAGCAGAATCAAAAATAGGCGCATATGAATTCACAACATTAGATGTTATTCCAGGACTTCTTGAACACAACTTTGCTAAGATTCAAATTTTAGATATTCCTGGAATAATTAAAGGAGCTGCTTCAGGAAAAGGAAGAGGAAAAGAGATTTTGTCAATGGTCAGAAATTCTGACTTAATACTTGTTTTAATAGATGCAAAACATCCAGAACACTATCCAGCAATATTAAAAGAAATAAAAGATGCAGGAATACGAATAAATGAAAAAAAACCAGATGTTAAAATTAAAAAGAAAGCAAAAGGAGGAATAAGCATAGGAGCAACTGTAAAACTAAAAATTTCCAAGAAGACAATACAAGATATTTTGAAAGAAATGAAAGTAAACAATGCAGATGTAGTCATTAGAAGCCCAATAGACATAGACATGATTATAGACGCTGTAATGGGAAATAGAGTATATATACCTGCTCTCACTCTTATAACAAAAATAGATTCTATTTCTAAATCTAAAAAAGACAAATTAATCCGCGAAATCAAACCAGATTTGGCTGTAAGTGCTGAAAAAAAACAAGGAACAGAAGAACTAAAAGAAATTATATTTCAAAAATTAAATTTGATAAGAATATTCATGAAAGAAGTCAATAAAAAACCTGACTTAGATGTTCCAATGATAGTAAAAAAAGGAACAACAATTCATGATATATGCAATAGAATACACAGGGATTTTATCAAAAAGTTTCGTTATGC
Source organism: Candidatus Woesearchaeota archaeon (assembly GCA_019322995.1). Classification (GTDB taxonomy): domain Archaea; phylum Nanobdellota; class Nanobdellia; order Woesearchaeales; family ARS49; genus WJKI01. The sequence goes on from JAHWHW010000048.1 coordinate 3,872, forward strand.
CAAGATATGGGGAAAAGGAGCTAAATTTCCAGGACAGATATTCTTAAAACTAAATAAAGAGTTAATTGACGGCGACATTATAGAGATACATATAAGCTAAA
>JAHWHW010000049.1 GCA_019322995.1 Candidatus Woesearchaeota archaeon
GGAGATATTGCTATCTTTAACAGACAGCCTTCTCTTCACAGGATGAGTATGATGTGCCATAAGATTAGGGTTTTGCCGTACAAGACTTTAAGGTTAAATCCTGTTGTTTGCGCTCCGTATAATGCGGATTTTGATGGTGATGAAATGAATCTTCATGTTCCTCAAACAGAGGAGTCAAGGGCTGAGGCAGAAATATTAATGGAGGTTCAGACTCAAATTGTTTCTCCAAGATATGGTCTTTCTGTTATTGGCTGTATTCATGACGGAATTTCTGGAAATTATATTCTTACAAAAAATCTTGAGCTTCCAAGGGAAGAAGCTGTTGAACTTTTGTGTTCTGCAGGAATAATGGACTTCTCAGGACTTCCTGGCAAGAAAATTCTTTCTGGCAGAGAAATTTTCAGCGCTGTTCTTCCTAGTGATTTTAATTTTAAAGGAAAATCAAAATCTGGAGAGCCGGTTATTATTGAAGAGGGTAAATTGATTAAAGGTGTTATGGATAAGGTTTCTCTTGGTGGAGAAGGTGCAGGTGTTTTGCTTAGGTCTTTGCATAAAAAATATGGCGCAGTTAAAACAGTTGAAATTCTTCACAATATACTTAAACTGGGAATTGAAACTTTGTTAAAGCATGGTCTTTCAGCTCTTTTGTCTGATACTGACCTGCCTGATGAAGCTAATGAAAAAATTCAGAATATTCTTAATTCTGCTGAAGAAGAAGTTAATCAGATTATTGAAAAGTTTAATTCTGGAGAGCTTTCAGCATATCCTGGAAAGAGTCTAAAAGAAACTTTAGAGCTTAAAATTCTTGAAATGCTTAACAGGTCAAGAACTAAATGTGGAATTATAGTCAAGGAATTTGCAAATAAAAAAGCGCATTCCATTGTAATGGCTGAATCAGGAGCTGTTGGTTCTTATTTGAATATTTCACAGATTAGTGCTTGTGCAGGCCAGCAGGCTTTAAGAGGCAAGCGTATTGAAAAAGGTTATAAAAACAGAACTTTGTCTCATTTTAAAAAAGGTGATTTAAGCCCTGCAGCTCATGGTTTTGTAAGAAATGGTTTTAAGCATGGTCTTAATCCTTATGAGTTTTTCTTTCATGCTATTCTTGGAAGAGACAGTCTTATGGATACTGCTCTTAGAACTCCTAAGTCTGGTTATCTTTACAGGCGTCTTGCTAATGCAATGCAGGACTTGCGTGTTGAGTATGATTCATCTGTTAGAGATGCTAATGGTAGAATTATTCAGTTTATGTATGGAGAAGATGCGATTGATGTGGCGCGCTCTGAATCAGGAAAGATTGATGTTCAAAAGATTATTGATGAAAATTGAGGTTTTATTAAAAAATGCACGAAGAATTGAAAAAATATGCAGGCAAACTGCCTAAAAAATTGCTTGAAGAAGTTGAGGAAAAATGTCCTGCTTCTAAAATTAAGAAAGTAGCTGCTTGTGTTTATGATGAATATTTGAAAACAAAGATTGATGCAGGAGAAGCAGTTGGTCTTGTCAGTGCTGAGTCTATTGGCGAGCCAGGCACTCAGATGACTTTGAATACTTTTCATTTTGCAGGTGTTGCTGAAATGAATGTTACTATGGGTCTTCCAAGAATTATTGAGATTCTTGATGGTAGAAAAACTATTGCAACTCCGATGATGGAGATTTTTTTAAAGTCTCCTTTTAACAAGGGAAAGGAAATTCATAATCTTGCTCTTAAAATTAAAGAATCTACTTTAGGGGAATTTGTTAAAGAATATATTATTAATATTGTTGATTTGAAAATAGAGCTTAAATTGAACAAGGAAAAAATGTCAGTTATTGGAATTTCTAATAATCATTTAATCAAGGCAATTGATAAAGCAATGGGCAAGGAAGCTAGTGCTAAAGATTCTTCTGAAGGCGGTCTTGTTGTTAAAATGAAAGGCAAGGATGACAAAGGTCTTAATGATCTTTATAAAATCAAGGAAAAATTGAGAAATGTTTATGTTTGCGGAATTAAAGGAGTTTCTCAGGTTTTACCTGTTAAAAGAAGAGATGAATTTATTATAATTACTGCAGGAAGCAATCTAAAAAAGATTCTTGATCTTGATTTTGTTGATGAAACAAGAACTACAAGCAATGATATTTATGAAATTTTCAAGGTTTTGGGTGTTGAAGCTACAAGGCAGGCAATTATTGATGAGGTTTTTAAGGTTATTGAAGCTCAGGCTCTTAATGTTGACATCAGGCATATTATGCTTGTTGCAGACACTATGTGTGCTTCTGGAGAAATCAAAGGAATTACAAGATATGGTGTTGTTAGTGAAAAATCTTCAGTTCTTGCAAGGGCAAGTTTTGAAACTCCTATAAAGCATGTTATTAATGCAGCTCTTGTCGGCGAAATTGATTTTCTTAATTCAGTTGTTGAAAATGTTATGCTTAATCAGCCTGTGCCAGTTGGAACTGGCCTGCCTGGATTATTGACAAAAGTGGCAAAAACAAAATAAAATGGCAAAGAAAAAAGTTTCAGAAACAGCAGTTAAAATAAGAAAACTTTTAGCTTCTGATAAGATTATTATTGGAACTGAAAAAACTATTAAAGAGCTAAGAAAAGGAAAGCTTTCTAAAATATTTATTTCTGCAACCTGTTCTCAGAAAACTGTGGCAGATCTTGAAAAATATGCCGGTTTGGCAGGTGTTGAAATTCAGAAATTAAAACTGCCTTCTGATGAAATAGGGGTTATCTGCAAAAAGCCGTTTTCTATTTCTGTGCTGGGAGTTCTTAAGGGTAAATGATAATGTCTAAAATAGTTTATGATGCAAAATGTATGAAGCTAATGTCTTCTTTTGAGTTTATCACAAGAGCTAAGATTAAAGATATTATTGAGAATAATGAGCAGAATCTTATTTTATTTGTAGTTAATCCTGGGGAAATTATTAAAGCTGTTGGACCTAAAGGAGCTAATGTCAAAAGATTAGAGCAAAAATTCAGGAAAAAAATCAAGATAGTTGAGTTTTCGCCTGAACTCGCAAACTTTATAAAGAACCTGATATATCCTTTAAAGGTTGCAGATATCATATCAGACAACAGCGTTTATACTATGACTCCTGTTGATTCTAAAACAAGGAGCATATTAATAGGAAAAAATGCCTGTAATCTTAGATTTTATGAATCTGTTATTAAGCGTTATTTCAAGATTGAGGAATTAAGAGTAGGAAAACAAAATGGCTAATAAATCACAAGGCCTTAACACAGGAAGACGTTTGAAAAAGCGAAGGCATAAAAGCAAGCTTTTGCATACTGATTATGTTAGACGTATTTTTAATCTTAAGAAAAAAGCAGATCCTTTAGAAGGAGCTTCTCAAGCTAAAGGAATTGTTCTTGAAAAAGTTCAGTTAGAAGCTAAACAGCCTAATTCTGCTATGAGAAAATGTGTTAGGGTTCAGTTGATTAAAAATGGAAGACAGGTTACTGCTTTTTTGCCAAGAGACGGTGCTCAAAAAATGGTTGATGAGCACGATGAGGTTATTATTGAATGTATTGGCGGTAAAAAAGGAAGGTCTAAAGGAGATATTCCTGGTGTTAGATGGCAGGTTCTAAAGGTTAATGGTCAAAGTCTTAAGGATTTATTAAGCGGTAAATTGGAGAAAGCTAGAAAATGATTAATATTTTTTTAATTTTTCAAAAATTAAGAGGTTTTTTTTAAGATGAGTACTGAAGTTTTGGCGTTTAATAAGTGGAGCACACAAGGAATAAAAATTGAAGATCCAGGACTTATTGATTATATTAATTTGCAGTCTAGATTAGTTCCTAAAACAGGAGCTAAATATGCAGGCAAAAGATTTCACAAAAGCAAAACTTTTATTGTTGAGAGATTAATGAATAAACTGGCTGTTCCAGGTCATAAA
>JAHWHW010000050.1 GCA_019322995.1 Candidatus Woesearchaeota archaeon
TCTTATTAGACCAAGACCTAAAACCCTAAAAATACCTTCATTAATGTTTTTTTCAAAGCAATACGGCAGAAACAAATTATTATCATTTTTAAGAAATTTCATAAGAGACTGGCTTTTTATTATACAACTAATATTATTAATTGCACTTCTTTTATCTATATCCAAACCATACACTGTTTATCCTTATGACATAACAGCAAAAAACACAGTTATAGTATTAGATGTTTCTGCAAGCATGCAAGCAGAAGAAGGGATAACAACAAGATTTGACAAAGCAATAAGAAAAGCAACAGCATCACTTGGCTCAAAAAACACAATAATACTAGCAAAAGGAGTTCCACTAATAGCCTTAAAAGAAGTTTCCAGCAGTGATGCACGAGATTTTTTAAAAAAATTATCACCTCTAGAAACTCTGTCAAGACTAGGAGATGCGATAATTCTTGCAGGAGAAGCATTAACAGAAGGAAGAGTAGTAGTAATAAGTGATTTTCAAAATACAGGAGGTCAAGACCCTGAAATAGCAAAAAATGTTCTTGAATCCAAAGGACTTGTAGTTGATTTTATAAATATAGCAGAAAAAGAAATAAAGAATATTGGTTTTGTAGACATGGTGCTGGATGACAATCAAGTAACAGCATATATTAAAAATTTTAACAATAAACAAGAATCAATTAACTTAAAAATAAATGGAGAAGCAAAGAGTTTAATAATTCCTGCAAATTCAGTAGAACCCTATTCATTTAAAACACCAAAAGGAATGACAAAACTTTCCCTGCCTGATGATGATTTTGACGCAGATAATATACTTTATCTTTCCTCTCCAGAAGAGGAATCTACAAGAGTCTTGCTAATAACAAACAATGAATCCATCTTCCTAAAAAACGCTCTAGATGCATCTGGATTAGTAGATGTAGATGTAACACTTCCTCCAGTAGTAAAAACAGGAGATTATGAAGTATATGTTCTTCATAATATTGACAAAAGCAAAATCCTTACAGGAACCTTTGAAGACATACTAAATCAAGTTGAAAAAGGAGCATCTGTTGTAATATCAGCACAGGAAGACTTAAAATCAATAGACTATAAAGGACTGATACCTTTTGAAATTTCAGAAAAAGCAGGAAAATCATACATAATAATTGAGCAAGTGAACAGATTTACAAAAAACATAGATTTTGGCTCAACAGTAGACTCGCATTTTAAAACAAAAAATCTAAAAGGTGTTTCCTTAATATCTGCAGACAATTCCAGCCTAATAAGTCTTACAGAAAAAGGAACAGGAAAAATAGTATATTTTGGATTTTTAGAATCAGCTTCTGAATTTAAATTCTCACCAAGCTATCCAATATTCTGGACAGAACTTCTTAAATATTTAACAGACAAACAAGAATTAAAAAATTTAAATTACAGAACAAAAGACACATTAATTCTTGATTCACAGCAAAAAATAATCCTTCCATCAAGAAAAACAATAAAAAAATCAGCACTACTTCTTGAGACAGCTGGAATTTATGAACTTGAAGACAGAAAAATAGGAGTAAATCTTCTAGACCCTATGGAATCAGACCTGAACAGAAAAACAAGCTTTGGAGCCAAATCCATAGACTATGAACTAAGACCAGTAAAAGAAGACAGAAGATTTAATTTTGAAAAAACCCTAATAATTCTTGGAGCTTTTTTATTAATACTAGAACTGTTTTATATAAAACTCAGAGGTGATGTATGACTTTTATCAAAACAGCAGAAACATTAGCATACACTTATCTGGAAAATCCCTATATTATTTTACTAATAATACCAATTATATTAATATTATTCTTTATCCTGAGAAGAGACTTTGTAAAAACAAAAGAAGATCCAGAAGTTATCAAGAAAAAGAAAAGACTAAGATGGATAATGTGGATAACTCGATCAGCAATGGCCCTTTTAATACTGATAGCAATAGCATCCCCATTTTATCAAACCCAAAAAACAATAGAAGGAGACCCATATATAAAGATATTAATAGACAATTCATCATCAATGCAGTTATATGAAAACTTTGGATATTCATTAGCACAGGATTTAGAAAAAAAACTGCCAGTAGAAGTATACAGTTTTGGCTCTTCTGAAAACTCAGGAGTAGGTGATGCAATACTTGCAAACCTAAAACCAAGAGACAGCGTAATTCTGGTATCAGACGGAAATTCAAATATTGGTTCATCATTAGGAGATGTAGGACTATTTGCAGCACAATTAAACTCAACAGTAAATGCAGTCCGCTTAAATGAAATAAAAAACGATGCAGGCGTTGTTGTAGTAGGACCTTCAAAAACACAAGAAGGAATACCCAACACTTTTACAGTACTAGTTTCAGAAGTAGGAAATCCAGACTATGAACTTGAAGTAACCCTTGACGGTAAAAAAGTAAAATTAGATGAAAGCAGACAGTTTGTAGAAACCCTGCATTATGGTTATCACAAAATAACAGCACGATTAATAACACAAGACCATTTTGAAAACAACAATGTATATTACAAAACAGTTAAAGTAGTTCCAAAACCAAAAATTTTCTACTGGACAGAATCACCATCTCCAATGCACACATTATTAAACCAACTTTATGTAGTTCAATCAGGAAGTGTTCTGCCATCATCTTTTGAAGACTATTATGCAGTAGCAGTAAACAACATACCTGCAGAAAAAACAGACCCTGCATCAGGCAAACTAACAGATTTTGTAGCAGAAGGAAACGGAATGGTAGTTTTAGGAGGAGAATCCTCTTTTGAAAAAGGAGACTATAGAAATTCAGTTTTTGAATCAATACTGCCTGTTTTTGTAGGAGCACCAGGAAAAAAAGAAGGCGAAATTAACATAATACTTGTAATTGACATATCAGGAAGCACAAGCGCAGCATTTGGCGATGATACAACAGTAGATGTAGAAAAAGCCCTTGCAGTAGGAGTTTTTCAGGACCTAAGCCTTCACGACAGACTAGGAGTAGTTGCATTTAACAGTGAAGCATATCTTGTATCAGAACCATCATATGTATATGAAAAACAAGGACTAGAAGACAGGATAGCAAGACTAAGCGACGGCGGAGGAACATTTATAACAGCAGGCCTTATGAAAGCAATAGCACTTTTAGAAAGACTCCAAGGAAGCAAAAACATAATTCTAATCAGCGACGGAAAAACACAAGGAGAAGGAGCAGCAAGAGACGCAGCAAGACTTGCCCATAACCAAGGAATAAAAATCTACACAGTAGGAGTCGGACCAACAACAAATGAAGCAGCAATGAGAGACATAGCAGACATAGGCAACGGCATATATTTCAGAGCAACAGACAGCTCAAGACTAAAACTATTATTCGGAGATGTAGAAGAACAAGACATAGGAGATACAATGTCATTAGTAGTTTTAAACCCAAATCATTTTATAACCTCGGATTATTATCCAAGTTCAGCAGTTTACGGATTTAACAATGTAGTTCCAAAAACCTCAGCAAGACTTTTACTTACAACAAACACAGGAGAACCAATACTAACAGTCTGGAGACTGGGACTTGGAAGAATAGCAGCATTAAGCACAGACGACGGCACAAACTGGAACGGAGAAATGCTGGGCTCAGACAATTCTAAAGTAGTATCAAGAATGTTCAATTGGATAATAGGAGATCCAGACAGAAAATCAAAAGAATTTGTAGACATAAGAGATACAAGAATATTTGAAACAACAGAACTATTGGTTCGTTCAGAAGAACCGCCAAAAGCAGAAGGACATTCATTTTACAAAACAGACGAAGATTTATACGCATCCTCAATCACACCAACACAAACAGGATTTAATGAAGTGCTTGGAGCAGTTTTTGGAGTAAATTATG
>JAHWHW010000051.1 GCA_019322995.1 Candidatus Woesearchaeota archaeon
TTTATTCTATACGAAGGAGAGAAAAAAGGAAAACCAAGCTCAATAATAGACTTAACATTAGGAGAAGGAGAAATAATAGAACGATGAAAATACTTGCAGCAGGCGACTTACACGGGGACACGCGGGTTGCAAAAAAACTTTCTGAAAAAGCAGAAAAAGAAAAAGTAGACTATGTAATCTTATGCGGAGACATAACACAAGCAGAACAAAGCACAGAAGGATTAATCGGTCCTTTTATAGCTAAAGGAAAAAAAGTAATACTAATACCAGGAAATCATGAGACACTAGCAACAGCAGATTTTCTTGCAGAATTATACGGAGCAAAAAACCTGCACGGATATTCTATAACAACAAAAGACAAAATAGGAATCTTTGGATGCGGAGGGGCAAACATAGGATTATCACAGCTTTCAGAAGATGAAATCTTTGAAAAACTAAAACAAGGATTTGAAAACATAAAAGGACTAAGAAAAAAAATAATGGTAACACATGTTCATCCTGCAGAAAGCAAAATGGAAAAATTCACACAATTCTTTCCAGGCAGTAAAGGAGTAACAAAAGCAATCAAGCAGTTTAAACCAAACCTTCTTTTATGTTCTCATGTTCATGAAGCAGAAGGAATAGAAGAAATGATTGGAAATACTAAAGTCTTGAATGTAGGAAAAAAAGGGAAGATAATAGAGGTTCAATAAAAAATGGAAAAAAAACCTAAGCGACCGGAGACTTTAAATGAATTTATTAAAGAAATTGAAAAAATAAAAAAAATTAATGAAAAAGAACCAAAAAAGTCATATTGTAAATCCTGCGAAGACAGTTATCCAGCTAAATTAAAAGTATTAACTGAAGGTTATTGTATTGACTGTGCTATGGAATTATTTTATGGAAGGCTTTCGACAGGCGGAGTAAGAAATATAGATAACAAAAAAATAAAAAAATCAATAGAAGCTTTTAAAGCAAGACCCTACCAAGTACGAGCGAAATGGGGAAAACACAGTAATTAATTAAAAAAATTAACCCTTCATAACACCATAAGGAACCATCTTAACAACTTTTTTTGCAAGCTGTAATTCATCGGAAACTCTAATCACTTCCTGAATATCCTTATACGATGCAGGACCTTCTTCTGCTAAACCTTTCCAAGAACCAGCCTTAACCTCAATATCTTTTTGTTCTAAAGCTTTTTTAACAGCTTCGCCGCGAAACTGCTTTAAAGCTGCTGAACGAGACATAACTCTTCCAGCACCATGAGCAGTAGAAGACCAAGATAATTTTTCAGCTGCTTTAGTGCCAACTAATAAATAAGAAGCAGTACCCATACTGCCTGGAATAATAACTGGCTGGCCAACTTTTCTATAAATCTCTGGAATCTCCTCTCTTCCAGGACCAAAAGACCTTGTAGCCCCTTTTCTATGAACACAAACTTTCTTTTTTTTGCCTTCAACAGTATGATTTTCAATCTTAGCAATATTATGACAAACATCATAAACCATATCCATGCCATCAGAACTACCCATAACTTTCCTAAAAGAATTACGCGTCCAATGAGCAATCATCTGCCTATTAGCAAAAGCAAAATTAATAGCACAAGCCATTGCCTTAAAATATTTTTGACCTAAATCAGAATTAATCGGAGCATTAATCAACTCCCTATCTGGAAGATTTTCCACACCATACTTATCTTCCATTAACCTAATATAATCCGAAGCAATCTGATGACCAAAACCACGAGAACCAGTATGAATCATAACCAAAATCTGGCCTTTTTTATCAACACCAAAAGTCTTAGCAATTTTCTCATCATAAATTTCCTCAACTTTTTGAATTTCCAAAAAATGATTACCTGCACCTAAAGTTCCTAATTGAGGCCTGCCACGCGTAATTGCCTTTTCAGAACAAACATTAGGGTCAGCACCAGACATATGTCCATTTTCCTCTGTTCTCAATAAATCATCCTTGGTTCCATACTTGTTTTTTAAAGCCCACTTACCACCATTAGTTAAAACTTCCAATAACTGAGACTTTGTAAGCTTTGTAATTCCTCCTCTTCCAACACCTGCAGGAACATCGCGGGCTAATTGATCTAAAAGTTGTTTACGCTTTTTATCAACATCTTTTGAAGTAAAAGGAGTTCTTAATAATCTCACTCCGCAATTAATATCATATCCAACACCGCCAGGAGAAACAATACCCTCTTTTAAATCAAATGCAGCCACACCGCCAATTGGAAAACCATAACCCTGATGAGCATCAGGCATTGTATAAGAAGCTTTTTGAATACCCTTTAAATGAGCAACATTAACAGCTTGTTCAATTGTCTTATCAAGCTTAATTTTTTCCATCAAAGCATCAGAAGCATAAATAATAGCTGGAACGCGCATTTTATCCTGCTTTTTAATCTCCCAAGTATTTTCTGCTATTTTCTTTGGTTCCATATATTGACAAAAGAGAGATTCATTTAAAAATGTTGCTAATAAGTTTAATTACTAAATTTAATAATTTAAGAAAGATTATTCTATTTCACCTAGTATAAGAGGCTTTTTTTTAGATTTAGGCAATTTTTTAGATTTTTCAAGGAACGCATCCAGACTCTCATCTGGGCAATCAAAATTTTCAATTTCTTCAGAAGAAATACTAAAATTTTTTAAAGACGATCTTTTTAGTCTAATTTGATCAGTTAAATAATTTGAAATTTTATTAGGATATGATAAAACATACCTGATATTTTCTTTATTATCACTAATCGTATTAACTTTATATAATCTTAGTTGTTTCCAAGCGGCAATACTCTGCGAATTATCAATCTTCATATAATCTTCTTCCACCATAAATAATATTATTTTGTAAAAAGTATATAAGTTTTTCTGGTCTGAATAATATATTTTATAGACTCTGCTAAAATTCCAAGTTAACTTATATCCTTCTGAAAAACTACAAATCCACAACAACCTGAACAAAATCTTTTTTAATTTCCATCTCAGCATAAGTAACTGCTTTAACAGAACCAATATGCTTATGCTTTCCTACTTTGTTTCCAAGCATTGAACCAATTATTTCCCATTTATTACTTTTTTTTGTAATCTTAATTTTATCGATTTTGCAAGGAATAAACTGGGCTGTATCTAAAAGAACTAAAAATTCTTCAAGCCAACGATATAATAATGCTTTTTCATCTTTTGCGCTTACCTTAACCTGTTTTTTTATTTTGGGATTGATTTTTTTAATATCAAACATATAAGAAAACATAGCTAAAACTGCATTACCAAACTGGCGTTCTCTTGATTTACCAAAAGCCCTGAACTTTCCATCAGCAGTGTGCTCAAGAATCTTAAACTTAACCATTTTTCATTCAATACAACTCAATACCTGAACTTTTTTCCTCTTTTTTCTCTTGCTTAGGAACATTTAATTCAGAATAATCATCATCTTTTTTATCAGAACTACCAAACATATCAGCAAAAGCATCGCCTGCAGGAGATTTTTCACTGCTAAAAATGCCTGTTTTCGGCTCTTCATTAGTATAAACTTCTTTATCACCCACAAGACTCATAAGCATACGAATAGCTCTTCTAATCTCAGCATGAGAATCCTTTTGAGTATCAATAGTAAGCTGCATAATACCTTATTATAAGAAAGACTATAAATATTTTTCTACAATAAGATGCTTTCAACTTAAGTGCCAAAAAAACAAACCCTGCAGTGGTGCGAAGCCTCATTCACCTCTCAACTTCGGGCTCACGCCCTCAGGTCGCATTGTGTGCACTAATCGCAACACCGGCAATTTACGCACCACTGCCAAAGACACGAAACT
>JAHWHW010000052.1 GCA_019322995.1 Candidatus Woesearchaeota archaeon
TTTTCTTTTATTCCTGGCCTTTGAACTTTTACTACTGCTTTTTTTCCTGTGTGAAGAACTGCAGAGTGTACTTGTGCTATTGATGCTGAACCTATTGGTTTTCTGTCAAATTTGGAAAATACTTGATGCAAAGGTTTCTGTAGTTGATTCTCTATTATCTTTTTGATTTTTTCATATGATACTGGTTCTGTTTTATCCAGTAATTTTTTAAATTCATTGCACCATTCTGCTGGAACCAAATCAGGTCTCAAACTAAGCATCTGTCCAAATTTAATATATGCTCCTCCTAGTTCTTCCATTGCTCTTCTTAGTCTTACAGGTATGTCTTGGTTTTTTTGTGTTGAAATTGTTAGTCTTTTTATAAAAGGGAGATGTCTTAATAACTTGTATTCTTGAAGAAAATATCCTAGCCCTTGTTTTGCAAGAACACTGATTACTTTTGAAACTCGTCGTATACTGGTTTTTTTCATAGTCCCTCTTTTTTACTTTTATTTAATTTCATTATATATATAGTTATCTAATTTTTCCAAACCTTTTTAAAGTATTTGCTTTTTTTTAAAAGTATGTATGAATTGATTATTACTGAAAAGCCTAATGCAAGTAAGCGTATTGCTGATGCTTTGGCTGATGGCAAGCCTATTAAGGAAAATCTAAAAGGTGTTCCTTATTATAAAGTAACTCATGGAAATAAAGATTTGGTTATTGGTTGCGCTGTAGGTCATTTGTTTGGATTGTCTGAAAAGGTTAAATCAAAGGGTTTTAAATATCCGGTTTTTGATATTGAATGGGTTCCTAATTATGAGGTTTCTAAGACTTCTGCTTTTTCAAAAAAATACCTTGATGTTCTTAAAAAATTAGCTAAAAAAGCAGGAAGTTTTACTGTTGCTTGTGATTATGATGTTGAGGGAGAAGTTATTGGTCTTAATATTGTGAGATTTGTGTGCCACCGTAATGATGCAAGGAGAATGAAATTTTCTACTTTGACAAAACCTGATATTATTAATGCATATGATACTGCTTCTAAAAGCCTGAATTGGGGTCAGGCAGAAGCTGGTGAAACAAGACATTTTCTTGATTATTTTTATGGTATTAACCTTTCAAGAGCATTGACTTCTGCTATTACTTCTACTGGAATGTTTAAGATTTTAAGCACAGGAAGAGTTCAGGGCCCTGCTTTAAAGATTGTTGTTGACAGGGAAAAAGAAATAAAAGCTTTCAAGCCTGTTCCTTTTTGGCAGATTGAACTTCAGGGTAAAGCTAAAAATTCAGAAATTGCTGCATGGCATGTAAAAGATAAGTTTTGGGATAAAAACAAAGCAGATGCTGTGATGAAAAAGGTTAAAAATGAAAAAACTGGTTGTGTTGCTAATGTTGAAAAAAGACAGTTTAAGCAGTCTCCGCCTCATCCTTTTGACTTAACTTCCTTGCAGACTGAGTCTTATAGGTGTTTTGGAATAAAGCCTAAGGAAACTTTGTCTATTGCTCAGGATTTGTATTCTAATGGTTTTATTTCTTATCCTAGGACTTCTTCTCAGCAATTGCCTGAAGCTATTGGATATGCTAAAATTTTAAAAGATTTATCCAAGAACCGCAAATACAAAGAGCTTTGCAGTAAGTTGTTAAAATTAAATGATCTTCAACCTAATAATGGTAAAAAAACAGATCCTGCTCATCCTGCTATTTATCCTACTGGTATTTCTCCTAGAAGTTTGGATTCAAGACCTGCTAAGGTTTATGATTTAATTGTTAAAAGATTTATGTCTTGTTTTTCTACTCCTGCAATAAGAGAAACCATGAATATTTCTATTGATGTTAAAAAAGAAATTTTTATTGCAAAAGGTTCAAGAACTGTTGAAAAGAACTGGCATGTTTTTTATGCACCTTATGTTAAGATTGAAGAAATCGAGCTGCCTAATGTTAAAAAAGATGAAATAATAAACATCAAAAAGATTATTTTGCATAATAAGGAGACTCAGCCTCCAAAGCGTTATACTCCTTCATCTATTATTAAGGAACTGGAAAAGCGCGGTTTAGGAACAAAAGCCACTAGAGCTGATATTATTGACAGGTTGTATAAAAGAAATTATGTTAAGGGTGAGTCTATTGAAGCTACTGATTTAGGTATTCATATTATTGGTGTTTTGGAAAAGTATTGTCCTAAGATTGTTGATGAAAAATTAACAAAAAAGTTTGAAGAAGATATGGAATTTATAAGGGAAAAAAAGAAGAAAAAAGATGAAATTCTCAAGGAGGCTAAAAAGGTTTTAATTGAACTATTAGAAGAGTTTAAGACTAAACAAAAAGAGATTGGTGAAGGTCTTAAGATTACTTTTACTGAAACAAGGGATGCTATTACTACTGTTGGTAAATGTCCTACTTGTAAAGAGGGCAGATTATCTATTAGAAAAGGTAAGTTTGGAAGATTTATTGCTTGTGATAAGTACCCTGAATGCAAAACTACTTTTAAATTGCCTATGTCTGGAAGAGTTGATGTTACTGATAAAATTTGTGAGCATTGCAGTCATCCTATGGTTAAAATGATTAAAAAAGGCAAGCGTCCTCAAGAGGTTTGTATTAATCCTGAGTGTCCGTCTAAAAAAGTGGAAATTAAGGTAAAGCCTAAAAAATGTCCAAAGTGCGGTGAGGGTGATATGGTTGTAAGAAAGTCTGTTTATGGTGCTTTTTTAGCCTGCAATAGATTTCCAAAGTGCAGATGCATTGAAAAGATTAATCAGGATGGTTCTCCAGCACCCGCAAAAAAGAAGAAAAAAAAGAAAAAGAAAAAAGCCAAAAAACAATAAACTATATATACTAATTCTTCAAATACTTGTTATATGAAAAAGAGTGTGTTATTACTGTTATTTATTATAATTTTAACTCCTTGTGTCTTGGCTAATGAGGATTCTATCAAACTTTTAGCTTTAACTGAATCCGGTGGTAAAAGAGGGGTTATTGTTGATCTTAACTTAGAGGTTTTGCCTGGAAAAGAGCGTGTTTTTTTGGAAACCTTTCCATTGACTAAAATTGCTACTCAGGTTAGCATGCGTTTTGCTCAGCAGATTGCATGTTCTGAATTTGATGTTGATTGTTCTGATAAGGATTTTTTCTTTACTATTGAAGCCATGCCTGGAATAGTTGGAGGACCCAGTGCTGGTGCTGCCAGTGCTGTTTTAGCTTCTGCTTTGATTAAGGGTTTTCCTGTTAGAAAGGATGTTGCTATTTCTGGAACTATTAATTCTGGAGGTGTTATTGGTCTTGTTGGTGGTTTGGATTTTAAGATTAAAGCTGCTGCTGAAAATAATATTTCTATTGTTTTGATTCCTCAGGGAAGCAGACATTATGTTAGTGATAAAAATAATATTGATCTTATTGAATTAGGTGATTCATTAGGTATTAAAGTTGTAGAAATCGCTACTTTGGATGATGCATTTGAGTATTTTACTAATACTACAGTTATTAGGTCTAATGAATCTATTGTTTTAGATCCTAAGTATGTTTTTACTATGAAAGCTGTTTCTTTGGATTTATGCAATCGTAATGATGAACTAGAAGGATTGCTAAAAGATTTGAGAAAAGCTAGTACAAAAGAACCTTCTTCTAATGAAAAATCTGCTTTAGAATATACTAAAAAAGGCAGAAAAGCTTTTGAGAATAATGATTTTTATTCTTCTGCTTCTTTTTGTTTTAGGTCTAATGTTATGCTTAAAAGGGATTATTTTAGTTTAGATACTTATTCTAAAAAAGATATTTCAAATGCTGCTGATGCTGTTGA
>JAHWHW010000053.1 GCA_019322995.1 Candidatus Woesearchaeota archaeon
ACTCTGCATTTTTTGCAACAAGCATAATAGGCATATTAATAACAATATTTTACGTATTTTACCTCTCCACATCATGGGGAACAGCATTTATAATAATATTTTCATTAATGTTTATTGCTTCACTAATATCAATGAGAAAAGGAGCAATAATCAAACCTTTGAAAAAGAAAAAAAAATAGTCATAAACAAAACAGGGGGGAATTAATATGAAAAACCAAATTTTAATTGTATTAAGTATGCTGATAATAATATTATTAGCAGGATGCTCAGCACAAACTCAGACAAAAGACACAACACAAGCACAAACACAGCCAACAGTAAGTGTAAAAGAAACAACAGAAACAGAGTCTGAACCCGCACAAACAGTAAAAGTAGAAACAACAGAAGATATTATAGTCAAAAAACCTGAACCAACAGTAAAAGTAGAATCAACACCGCCACAAATTCCAGAAAAAATACAAGAACTTATAACCAAATCTAAAACAAAAATAAAAAGCTACCAATACTTACTATCAGAACCTCCAGAAAACAGATTTCTAAACACTTACTTTGTAAAAGGAGACAAAATAAAAGTAAAAATATTTGAAGAAAACGCATACAAAATAGGAAGCTACTATGATACAATATACCTAGATTTAAACGCGAAAACAGCAACAGCAAGATGCGAAAACGAAAGAAGATGCAGCTATGCAGGAGAAGATTACACAAGAAAGGTATTTGAAGCAGACTATGATGAATTTATAACAAAAACACCAACATCATGGCTGGACGACCTAAACAATGCAGAAATAATAGGTCCAGAAGTAGTAGACGGAAAAAGCGCAATTAAAATAAAATCTACCCGCGGAAGCAAAATAATAGAAATGTGGCTTCATATAACCTATGGTGTTCCAATAAAAGTAGCAATAACAGCTTCAGGCATGCCTACAGAAACATACAGATATTCTGACATGGCATTTAACCACTTAAAAGATTCAGATGTAGCACCTGCATTCACAACAAGCCAATACTAATCTTTATAGAAAATTTCGAACAAAAACGCAAGAAAAGTCAAAACTTTTCTGCGCGCTGAAAATCAAAGATTTTCGTGAGTTTTCAGGGGTTAGGCAAGAGTATATTTAATTGGCAATTTTTTGTTATTAAAAAAAAGACTTTTTTTCTTTTATTCCAACTAAAGAAGGAGCACTACCTCCATGCCAACTAAACCTAGGTCTAATCCGCATAGGATAAATTCTCTCATTAACATCATCAACCGCAATACAAGCACCAGGAACCTTGGGAAGATTATTTAATTCCTTATCTAAACCTGCTCTTAGATAACTCTGCATTAAATTACCCAAAGCATCAGTATCAATCTTAGCAGTAACACGATGAGACAAAATAACATCAGACTGAGTCATAGCATCAGTATGAATCTTTCCAGGCTGCTGAGTAGCTAAAATTAAAGAAATCCCTGGCTGTCTGCCTTCTCTAAGCAAAGTAATCAAAGAATTAGTAGCAGATGTAAAACCAGTTCTGGGAAGAAACTCATGTGCTTCATCAATCATAATCCAAACAAGAGGCATATTATTTTTTAACAACTTTTTCTCATCTTCAGAAACAATAAAATGCAAAGATTTCTCAACAGATTTCAATTCTTCAGCCTTTCTAACAACCATACGCTCCTGAAACAATTTAATACAAACCAAACCCATAACCAAATGCTTAATCTTCCAGCCATTAGGCATAGTAGCATAAGCACTTAAATCCAAAACAGCAATCTGGCCAGGCGCAGCTAAATCAGCCATGCTTGTAGCTTTAGAAGAAAAAATACCCCAAGAATCAGCAGACTTAAACCTATTCAAAGCAGCATTAATAACCTGATCTTGTTCTGTTGCATCCTTGTTAATCTCATCAATAATATCCATAATAGAATAATCACTGCTTTGTTTTTGTAAATTAAGAATAATCCTTTCAATAAAAACTGCAATAGGATTATTAACAGCCAAATCAAAAGTTAAATTCCAATCCTCGGGATTTAACTCAGAAGGCCTGATAGCAAAAGACTTATCAGCAGGAATACCTTTTTCTTTGTATTTTTTAATTAAACCCTTTGGACAAAAAATCACAACAGGAATAGAACTGCCTTCTAAGTTCCACTGTTTTAATAATTCAGAATCAGGATTATTTGGATATTTCATAGTCCAATAAATACCCATAGTATCAAGCATAATAATAGATAATCTATCTTTAATATCCTTATCTAATTTAGAAATACCCTCAGCAACAACACCTAAAGTATAAGACTTTCCAGAACCTCTTTTACCACAAACAAAAACAACATGAGACTTATTAAGATCTAAAAAAATATTCTGAGACAAAGACGTAGTAGAACCCATCTTAACATATTGTTTTCCAATTAAAACAGATGCTTTAGTGCCTAATACCTGTTTTTCTTTAGCACTTCTTCCTAAAACAATTTCATAAGACATTTATACCTCTTTTAACAAGAAAAAGCTATAATAGTATAAAAAAGTTAAGAAAAAAATAAAAAATTACAAAGCAGCAGCAGTCATGATATTAAGTCTTTGGTCATTAGTTCTGCTGTTCATAGCAATAATATGCTTAACACCTGCTTTAACTGCAACATCAGAAATTGTATTATCTGCTGTTCCATCAAAAACAATAGCATAAACACCTGAATTAAGACTTCTTAAAGTAGAAGCCAGCTCTGAGAAAGGAACCTTGCCAAGAACATTTAACTTATCATCCAAAAGATAAGCCCCTCTAGTTCCAATAAGATTCTCAAGCATAGAACCAAACTTCTTTTTTTCATCATCACGAATCCTAACTCTTAAAGTTCTTTGAGGAGGAGATCTCTGAACAGAAGATCTTTGATGAGACCTCTGCTGATTTCTAGGAGGCAAGATAGGCCTTTTAACTAAAGGCTTTCTAATAGATTCAGAAGTATCAGTATTAGACATCTCAAGTTTAGCTTGTTCTAAAGTAATTCTGCTTCTCAAAGCTTTATGAATTTCCTTTTTAGTCAATTCCTCAACTTCTTTGCCATCAGGAGCCTTTGTAACAAAATCAATCTCTCCAACATTAATCAAATCCTTGATTATTAGATTTCCACCACGGTCCCCATCAACAAAAGCAACAGCATCTTTTCTCCTGCTTAATTCAATAATAGTCTGAGGAACAGAAGTACCATTCATAGCAATTGCGTTCTTAAACCCATGCTTTAAAAGATTTAAAACATCTGCTCTGCCTTCAACAATAATAATCTCATCACTTTCCTCAATAGCAGGGCCAGCCGGAAGACGCTCTCTTCCAAACTCCATAATTTCCATAACCCTAACAGACTGAGCAACTTCATCAGCAATCTCCTGAGAATCAGGCAAAACCTTGTCAACCATAGTCTTAAGCAACTGCTTAGCACGGTCAATAACAAAATTTCTTTTACTAATTCTAACATCTTCAATATTAGTAACCTTAATCTTAGCATTGCAAGGACCAATCCTTTGAATAACTTCCAAAGCAGCTCCAACAATACTAGTTTCAGCTTTATCCAAAGAAGAAGGAACAACAATAGAACCCTGAGTCTTACCAGAACGAGTATCAACATTAACCTCAATCCTGCCAATTCTTCCAGATCTTTGCAGTTCTCTAAGCTCTAAATCAGAACCTAACAAACCCTCTGTCTGGCCAAAGATAGCACCTATAACATCAGGTCTATCAACAACACCATCAATTTCAAT
>JAHWHW010000054.1 GCA_019322995.1 Candidatus Woesearchaeota archaeon
TTTCGAATAAAAGAAACCAGATTATGGTCATATAACCTATAGAGCATGTTTCTTGTTAGATTTATCTCTTTTTTAATAGATTCAGCTATTTTAAATTCAGATACGTTTTTTTTATTCTTTAATACCTTAACCAGAGGTAAAACATCTTCTCCAGCTACCTGGCAGATAATATCATCTATTTCCTTTTTCGTGAGTTTCATTCATATCTCCACTCAAAGTGCTATTATATACCGTTGTTCTAAGTATTTAAAGCTTTCGGAGTGATGGGGCTGCGTTGAAAATGTAGTTTAGCAGCCTTTAGTCAAATTCTATGAATTGCATTATCCGGCTGACAAGGGGGTTGTCCATCCGGGGAAGGTCAGCCATTATTCTTTCTTTCTAGAATTTGAAGCTGCTAATCCGAGCCTTTAGGCGAGATTTTCAACGCAGCCGGAGTGATGTAAAATCTATTCCTTTTTCTTTTAGAAGTTCTTGAGTCGCCATGTAGTGTTTTTTTGTTTGTTTCAAATCTTTTGCTTGTATAAATCTCCATTCTGTTCTGCTGAATTTTATTGCTATCCATGATTCTGCATTTGTTTTTTTTGCATATTCAATAAGTTCTTGTATTTCGCGTTTTTCTAGATATTGATATTTGCTTTTCGTGCTTTTACATTCTATTGCTAGTTTTCTTTTTGTGTTTGCTGCAATTATGTCTGGTGAAGGATATTTTATTGATCCGCTTCCTGCTACTCTGCAGGCAGCCCATTCAGATGTCTGCCAGAATAAGTGTATCAGTTCTCGCTCAGCATTGCTTCCTTTCTTTTTTTGGTTCATATTTTTGCTATGTTTTTTAAGCTTATATATTTTACCTTTTATATTGGATTATACGCCAAAAACTATTTAAATAGTTCTTCTTTTTTCTGTTTTAGGGGTGTTTATTATGGTAAAACAAGAAAGATTGATTCCTTTGGCTGCAATGGAAAAAATAATCAAAAAAGCAGGAGCAGAGCGTGTTTCTGACAAGGCAAAAGCTGCTTTAAAAGAAGTTTTAGAGGATTACGCTGTAAAGGTTTCCAGTGACGCAGTTCGTTTTGCTTTGCATGCTGGCAGAAAAACCATTAAATCAGGGGATATTAAGCTGGCTGTGCATAAATAGTTTTAATTATATTTTATATTTAGCAAAATCTTTTGCTGCAAAAGTATTGTCAAAGATATTTCTAGCGTCTTTTTCCAGTTCATGCTCGTCTGGATATCGCGCACTATAATGAGTAAGTATTAGTTTTTTTGCATTTGCTTGTGATGCTATTTGTGCTGCTTCTTGTGCTGTCAAATGTTTGTATTTGACTGCTTTATCCTTATCTTTTGATGAATATGTTGATTCGCATAATAAAACATCTGCATTTTCCGCTATTTTTATGCAGTTTTTGTTAGGTCTTGTATCTGCAATATAACTAAAGATTCTTCCTTTGATTAATTTTGATACATTTTCAGGTTTTATTCTGTGACCTTTGAAATTTATTATTTCTCCTTCTTGTATTTTTCCTATTATTGGACCTTCTTCAAGTCCCAATTTTTTTAGTTTATCCATGTTTATTTGTCTTTTATCTTTTTCCACAAGTCTGAATCCTATACAGTTTATTCTGTGAACTAATGGATATGATTCAATGTAAAAATCATTTGTTTCAAAGAATTTTTCTTCATTAATATCGTGAATTTTTGCTTCTATTTTATGGCTTGATTCAAATACTTCAAGCATTTTTTTATATCTTTTTTCGCTTCCAGGGGGTCCGTATATATGAAGTGATTTTGTGTATTCATTTACTGCTAATGTCTGTAGTAATCCTGGAAGTCCTAGTATGTGGTCTCCGTGCCAGTGTGAGAGCATTATTCTTGTTATTTTGTTTGCTTTTATTCCTGCTGTTATTAATTGTCTTTGTGTTCCTTCTCCACAGTCAAAAAGTATTCCTTCATTTTTATAACTAAGTAAATATGCTGAGTGGCTTCTTTTCTTTGTCGGCTTTGTTGAGCTGGTTCCTAGTATTAATAATTCCATTTTTATACCTTTTCGTCCTTTAGATGTTATAAATATAAAAACCTTTTTAAAGTATTGTCTTATTTTTATGTTTTAATGGCTAAGGATGTAATAAAGGCCTTGTTTAATGGTGAACAGGTCGTTACAGAGAGCTCAGATTTGGCAAAAGAGCTTTATGAAAAATCTCGTTTTGGTATTGTTAAATCTGATAAAAGGGTGGTTCTTTCTTTGTTTGAAGCATGTTATTTGATTGAGAAAAAAAGAATTAATGTTTTTACTCCTTCTGGTAAAAAGATGTTAACATTTGAGGATTTGATAAAGAAGTGTAAAAAATTAAATAAGAATTTTTTGATTAAATATTCTGTTTTTAAGGATATTAGAGAAAGGGGATATATTATTAAAACTGCTCTTAAGTTTGGAGCTGATTTTAGGGTTTATGACCGAGGTGTTAAACCTGGAGAGGATCATGCTAAATGGGTTGTTTTTCCTGTTCATGAGGCAGATACTCAGACTTGGCATGAGTTTGCTGCAAAAAACAGGGTTGCGCATTCAACTAAAAAGAAATTGCTTATTGGTGTTGTTGATGATGAAGGTGATGTTTCTTATTGGGAATGCAGATGGGTTAGGCCTTGATTTAGTAATCGCCTGTATCATATAAATATTTATATATCTGTCCTTTTATACGTGAATCATGGACTATAGGGCTAAAATTCTTGAGTTGGTAAAGCAGGCCCCTATTCAGCCTACTTCTTTAAGTAAAATTATTAACAAGGATTCTTTAATGGCCTCTGCTATGTTGTCTGAGATGTCATCAAAAGGATTATTAAAAATTTCAAGTTTAAAAGTTGGCAGTTCTCCTTTGTATTATTCTCCTGAGCATCCTGAGCATTTGCTTAATTACTTGACTAATTTAAATGATAAGGACCGTCAGGCTGTGGAGCTTTTAAAAGATAAAAAGATTTTAAGAGATTCTAATCTAAATCCTTTGCAAAAGGTTTGTATGAGGAATATTAAGGATTTTGCAATGGCTTTGGATGTTAATTTAGGTGAAAAACAGGAAATTTTTTGGAAGTGGTATTTAGTTTCTGATGAAGAAGCCGAGGATATTATCAAAAATTTAGTTAGTTCTGTTAAAGAAAAGCCTTCTGAAGAAAAAAAGCAGGAAAAAGAAGTTGAGGAAAAACCAGTGTCCAAAGATGAGGTTAAGGATAAACCTTTGCCTGATAAAAATATAAAAGAAAAACCAGTTCCTTTGCCCAAAGTTGAAGAAACAGAACAAATAAAGCCGGTTATTCCGCAAAAAACAGCCCCTCCTGTTTTCGTAGACATGGGAGATTTATTTTTAAAGAAAGTAAAGGCTTTTTTTGATAATAATAATATCACAATTCATGAAGTTAATACTATTAGGAAAAAAACAGAGTTTGATTTGGTTATAGAAATACCTACTCCTTTGGGAAATTTGTTTTATTTTTGCAAAGCAAAGAATAACAAGAGGATTTCTAATTCTGATTTAAGCAATGCTTTTGTTCAGGGGCAGTTAAAAAAACTGCCTGTTGTTTTTCTTAGTCCTGGTATTCT
>JAHWHW010000055.1 GCA_019322995.1 Candidatus Woesearchaeota archaeon
TATGTTTTCAGAGCATGATTTAAGACCTGTTCTTGAGATTTCTTCTGTTGTCTGTCAGAGGTTTATCCAGTCTTTGCTTAATGTTACTAAGTTTTCTCAGGCTGAAAAATCTGCTATTACTGATTCTTTGACTGGTTTGTATAATCGGTCTTATTTTATGCAGACTTTGAAAAATGAGTTGGTCAGGGCTAATAAAGATTCTAAGCCTAC
Organism: Candidatus Woesearchaeota archaeon; assembly: GCA_019322995.1. GTDB lineage: Archaea > Nanobdellota > Nanobdellia > Woesearchaeales > ARS49 > WJKI01. The sequence goes on from JAHWHW010000055.1 coordinate 211, forward strand.
TTCTTTGATTATTTTTGATATTGATGATTTTAAGAGTTTTAATGATACTTATGGTCATCCCGAGGGCGATCGTATTCTTAGGGATATTGCCGATACTGCTAAAGCTTGTTTTTCTGATGTGGAAACTGTTTGTCGTTATGGTGGGGAGGAGTTTGTGGTTATTCTTCCAGATATGTCTCCTGATTCAGCATTGGATTCTGCAGAAAAACTAAGAAGTCAGGTTGAAATTGGCGGTGAATTGACTGTTAGTGTGGGCGTTATTACTTCTTTAAATTCTGTTGTTTCTGCTGAAAATTTATTAAAAGAAGCAGACAAAGCATTATACAAGGCAAAACGTTCTGGAAAAAATCGCGTTGTTAATTTTGTTATGGTTGACAAAAGTCTCGGTGTTATTGATGCAGAAGAAGCAGGAAATCTTGGAAAGACTAAACAAAACTAATTTGTTTATTTTTTGCTTATTATTTCAATTACATCAAGGTGTTTAAGAGCATGGTCTTTTCCTATTGTTCTTTTTGTCTTAACATCTATTGCTCTTATGAAATTATCTCCAAAGTCTGAATGGACAGTATATGCAAAATCTATTGCTTTGGCTCCTTCTGGAAGTAAAAAACAGTCTGGCAGTATGTTGCCGTGCTGGTCTGCTAGTTTGTTGATTCCTCCTGGAAATACTGCTATTCTTTTTAGAAGCTTAAACACAGAGTCGTCTATTGTCTGCTGAACTCCTGTGCTTTTCCATTTTGTTAATATTTTTTCTTTTATAAAATTTAGAGCTTTTTCTTGTTTTTCAGTTAGGTTTCCGATAATTTCAAAGTTTTCATTTCCTGGAATGTATTTTATTAGTTGTTTTTTTGCTGCTTCTTTTAGTGCAAGTTCTGATTCTGCAGAGCAGGGAATTATTATGTAGTCTGAAAACTCTTTTTTTATTTTTTCATAGTTTTTGTCAGCTCCAGGCAGATCTATTTTGTTTGCAGCTATTATCATCGGTTTTGTTTTTTTTCTGAATTCTTTTGCCAGTTTGAGAAGCTGTTCTTCTGTCCATTCCACTGGTTTTTCAAGATTTAATTCTAGTTTTTTTAGTATTTCTTCTGTCATTTCTTCGGTTACATTTAGTCCTGATAACTGTTTTGATATTATTTTAGTTATTTGCTTTTTTTCCTGCTGCATATGTCTTGCAAGTTTTTCCCATCCTTTTTTTAGTATGGACAAATACCACATATCAATTTCCATTTCAAGAAATTTTATGTCAAATGAAGGATCGTATTTTCCTGGATCTACTGGTTCTCCTTTTTCATTTGTGCTTCCTGCAATATCAACAACATGTATTAATGCATCTGCTTGTCGTAAATCATCTAAAAATTTGTTTCCCATTCCTTTTCCTTCATGTGCTCCTGGAACAAGTCCTGCCACGTCGATTACTTCAACAGGAACAAATCTTATTCCATCCATGCAGTATCCAAGTCTTGGATTGCATTTTACATTAAAGTATTTTTCAGCGCATTCTACTCTTACATGACCAAATCCTTTGTTTGGATCTATTGTGGCAAAAGGATAATTTGCTATTAGAACTTCTGCAAGTGTGAGTGCTTTGAAAAATGTACTTTTTCCAACATTAGCTTTTCCTACAACTCCTATTATCATGTGTTTATTTAATTGTGTATATTATAAAAAGCTTTGTTTTTCATCGAAAACCTTAAATATTCTTATTTCTGTTTTTTGTTTTATGGCAGTTATTAAGCATAGATATACTGATTATGATTCTGAGTTTGTTAAGATTGCAGATTATTTGGTTAATTTCAAGCACGTGTTTATTTTAGAGGATGTTTATAAACTTATGAGGGAATGGTTTGTTGAAGAGGGATATACTAGTGGAAGCGATCCTGATTTTCCAGAGGTTTTTTTTCTTGAAAAAGAGAGTCGTGCAGGTAAGGAGATGTGGATTAGGTGGCGTTTTCAGAAAAATCCTTTGGGTGGAAAGATGAAGGAATTTTGGCGTTTTGATTTTGATGTGGATGTTCATGTTTTGACTTTGGTTAAAGTTGAGACTATTATTGATAATAAGAAGATTAAGGCAGACAGTGGAGAGGTTGAGATTCAGGTCAGGGCTAATTTGGTTTTGGATTGGGCTAAAAAAATTAAAAAGAATTCATTGCTTAAGCCTTTTAGAAATGTTGTTTATCGTTATTTTCTTCATGATACAAGAAAGCGTTTAGAAGATGAATTGTATAAGAATGCTTATGGTTTTCGTGAAGCTTTGAATAATTTCTTTAAAATTCCTCATTTTGAAGCTAAAAAAGGAGGCCTTGAGTTTTGGCCTAAGAAACTGCCTGAGTAAAATCAACAGAGAAAAAAATAAGTATTTTGATGGCTGCTAATAAAAGTAAGTTTTATATAGATAAATATTTATTTTTGTGCTATGGTTGAGAAAGAAACTAAATTTCCAGTTATTTTCATTAAGCACAAGGGCAATTTTGATTTTAATCAGCTTTGCCAAGATATTAAGAATTGGTTAGAGGATAATCATTATGAGTTTCATGCTCCCAAGCATAAGCATAAAGCAGATGAGGAAGAGATTAAGTTTTTTGGAGAACGAAAAGTTACTGGTTATATCAAGTTTTATTTGACTGTTGAAATGAGGATTTGGGAATTTAAAGAGGTTGAGGTCATAAAAGATGGGAAAAAAATCAGGACAAACTATGGAAGGGTTGCGATTAATTTTATCCCGTCTTATAAATTGGATTATGAAAATCGTTTTTCAGGAAGTAAATTACTGCAGGCAGTTCAGGATTTTTATCATAAGTATATTATTAAGAGAAGAATTGAGGATTATTGGGAGGATGAGCTTTTCTTGCAGGCAGGAGAGCTTATCCGTGTGATTAAAGATGATTTGGGATATGAGGCTGTATAAAAATGGCTGAAGTAAGAACAGTTGTTGCAAAAACAAGAATTGCTTTTGAAGGTATTTTTAGTATTAAGGAAGTAAGGGATTTGATTATGGATTGGATTTTTGCAAAGGCTTATGTTCCTATTGAGGCAAAGGCTCAGCAGGTTGTTAAGAAGGATTCTAAGTTTTTTGATTATCGGCTTGCTCCTTATAAAAAATTAAGTGATTATGCTAAGTGTGTTGTTAAGATTGTTATTTCTGCTAGTAATTGCAAAGATGTTGTTGTTACTGTTGCTGGAAAAAAGCGTAAAATGCAGGAAGGTAAGGTTTTGGTGGTTGTTGAAGGTTTGTTAGAGACAGATTATGAATCTAAATGGGAGCATCCTTGGCTTTATGCAATCAGGGTTATTGCTGAAAAATATATTCTTTCTCCTTTTGTCAGCCATCATGAAAAATATGTTGAGTCTGAGACTAATCAG
>JAHWHW010000056.1 GCA_019322995.1 Candidatus Woesearchaeota archaeon
AAATTAGCAGAAAACATGGCAGAAAGAGTTGTAGGTTTAATATCAGTGATAGCTCCGCAAATAGCAGGAACAGGAATAGTAAAAAGAATAATTTCCCTTGAAAAACAATATGGCACACTGGACTGGAGAGTAGCACTTCAAATTGCACTAGAAGTAGCGCAAGAAAAATTCTGCAAATTTAAAGATAAAAAAGAATCAATGGAAATAGGAATAAGAACAGGTTTTGCCTACAGCACAGTAGGAGTAGTAAGCTCACCATTAGATGGATTTATAGGCATAGAAATAAAAAAACGAATGGATGGACGAGGAGAATACTTTAGTGTAAACTATGCAGGACCAATAAGAAACGCAGGAGGAACAAATGCAGCAGTATCAGCACTAATAGCAGACTATGTCAGAAAAAAAATGGGATATGATGTTTATGATGCCCAGGAAGTTGAAATAAAAAGAAGCATATCAGAAATACGCGATTATGATGAAAGAATAGCACCAAGACAACACAAACCAAGCGATGATGAACTAACGTTTTTACTAAAAAATATACCAATAGAAATAGGAGCAGATCCATCAGAAAAAATAGAAGTATCTAATTACAAAGATTTACCAAGGATTCCAACGAATTTCATAAGAAGCGGATTTGCACTAATGTGCACAGACTGCATACCACTAAAATCCCCAAAACTATGGAAACAACTAAGCAAATGGGGAAAAGACTTTGAAATGGATCACTGGAATTTTCTAGAAGAACTAATAAAAATACAAAAAAAAGGCAAAGCAAAAGGACAAAAATCCATGCAAAAAACTGAAACAACAAAAATCATGCCAGACTATGGTTTTATAGCAGACTTAGTAGCAGGAAGACCAGTATTCTCACATCCATTACGCTCAGGAGGATTACGCTTAAGATATGGAAGATGCAGAACAACAGGATATTCATCATGTGCAATACACCCAGCAACAATGCACATAAGCAACAAATACCTTGCAGTTGGAACACAAATTAAAATAGAACGACCAACAAAAGGATGTGCATTAACATCCTGCGACTACATAGAAGGACCAATAGTAAAACTAGAAAACAACACAGTTCTCCAATTAAATACATTACAAGAAGCAAAAGAAAATCAAAAAAATATAAAAGAAATACTATACTTTGGAGATATACTAATAAGCTACGGAGACTTTTATGACAGAGCACAGCCTTTATTTCCTGCAGGATACTGCACAGAATGGTGGCAAAAAGAACTGGAAAAAGCAATAGTCAATACATTTGGAACAATAGATTTAGAAAAAACATCAGAACTAACAGAAATAAATTCTGAAAAAATTAATAAACTCCTAAAAAACATAAAAACAAAAATAACTGCAGAAAAAGCAATAAACATATCAAAAAAACTAAGAATACCGCTCCATCCAGAATATACATATTATTGGAGTGAAATAAGAAATCAAGAACTTTTAAAACTTCTAGAATTATTAAGAAAAGCAAAAACAACAAAAAACGAAAAAGGAATAATAGAAAAACTCGTACTACCTTTTAAACCAGAAGAAAAACAAACACTTGAAATTCTTGGAATACCACACATAAAACCAAACAATGAATTCATAGTAATAGAAAAAGAGCATTCTCATGCACTTTTTGTAACAACAGGCCAAATAGACAAAGGAACAACAGCATCAAAAGAACTAGCAGAACAAAACACAGCAAAAACAACACTTGAAATAATAAACATAATCGCACCATTTAAAGTTAGAGATAAATCAGGAATATTTATAGGAGCAAGAATGGGCAGGCCAGAAAAAGCAAAAATGAGAAAACTAACAGGAAGCCCTCAAGTATTGTTTCCAGTAGGAGAAGAAGGAGGCAAATTCAGATGCTTTCAAAGCTGTTTAGATGCAGGAACAATAAATGCAGAATACCCTATTTATTTCTGCAAAAAATGCAAAAAACAAACAGTATTAGCAGTATGTCCAGAATGCGACAGCAAATGTAAAAAACAATACTATTGCAGTACCTGCAAACAAACAACTGAAAAAAAAGAATGTCCTCAACACGGACCATGCCAGCCATATTGCAAACAATCAATAGACATAAAAACAATATTTAATTCCTGCCTAAAAAAAATAAATATGAAAAACTATCCAGAACTGATAAAAGGAGTTAAAGGAACATCAAATAAAGAACACATACCTGAACACTTGACAAAAGGAATACTAAGAGCCAAACATTCAATCTATGTAAACAAAGATGGAACAACACGATATGACATGACACAACTACCAATAACACATTTTAAACCAAAAGAAATAGGAACACCAATACAAAAACTAAAAGAAATGGGATATACCTGTGACATACATGGAAAAGAACTAATACAAAACAACCAAATACTAGAAATAAAACCCCAGGATATAATACTACCTCAATGCGAAGTATCACCAGATGAAGGGGCTGCAGATATCTTATTTAATATAAGCAAATTTATTGATGACCTTTTAATAAACCTTTATTCTCAAGCACCATACTATAATGCAAAAAAACCAAAAGACCTTATAGGACAACTATTAATATGCCTGGCACCTCATACATCAGCAGGAATCATAAGCAGATTAATAGGATTTTCAAAAACACAAGGACTTTATGCACACCCTTTAATACACGCAGCAACAAGGAGAGACTGTGACGGAGATGAAGCCTGCGTAGTATTATTAATGGACGCTTTTCTAAACTTTTCAAAAAAATACCTCCCAGAAACACGCGGAGCATCAATGGACGCTCCACTTGTATTAACCACACTTTTGAATCCAGCAGAAGTAGATGACATGGCATTTAATGTAGATATAGCTTCTTCATATCCATTAGAATTATATGAAGCATCCCAAGAAATGAAAATGCCATGGGATGTAAAAATAAACCAAATCGGACAAATGTTGGGAACAGCAAAACAATACCAAGAAATGATGTTTACACACGATATAACCGACATAAATGACGCTGTGCTATGCTCTGCTTACAAAACACTACCATCAATGGAAGAAAAGCTAAAAGGACAAATGAACCTAGCAGAAAAACTAAGAGCAGTAGATACAACAGATGTAGCAAGACTTGTAATAGAAAAACATTTCTTAAAAGACACAAAAGGAAACCTAAGAAAATTCTCAACACAACAATTCAGATGTGTAAACTGCAATGAAAAATTCAGACGACCTCCATTGACAGGAAAATGCACAAAATGCAACAAAGGAAAACTAATATTTACAATATCTGAAGGAAGCGTAGTCAAGTATTTTGAACCGACAGAGAGCCTAGCCAACAAATATAATGTATCTCCTTATCTAAAACAAACAATATCTTTATTGCGAGAAAGAATAGAAGGAGTATTTGGCAAAGAAAAAGAAAAACAAATGGGGGTAGGTGAGTGGTTTGGGTAAAATTTAAATATTTTAAAATTAAAAAAGATAATATGTCAGAAAAAAAAGAAAAAACACTGCGAGAAATTGTGGTTGAAAACGTAAAAGGCGGCAAAAGCAGACAAA
>JAHWHW010000057.1 GCA_019322995.1 Candidatus Woesearchaeota archaeon
AAAAAAAATATGACTTAAAAAAATGAAACCAAAAAAATACACAACTTCAATAAAACAACAATTAAAAGAACTAATAAATAGTTTTAAAAATAAAAAAATAATCTGGGTATTATGCTATGACATATTATTTATCTTAATCGCAGGAATAATTTTAAAAACATCAGCAATGCTAATGACTGGCCAGCTGGAAAAAGCAGGGCTGACAAAACCCTCAGCACTAACACCAGAAATACTAAGCCAGCAAATAGGAACACTAAAATCACTAGCAATAATATTCTTTATAATAACCATAATCGCATATATTATTCTAATCATAGACTACACATTATTCAGAGGATGGGCATGGACAAAAATATTTAATAAAAAACCAACAAAAGCATACATAAAAAAATTCCTACTGCTAAATCTTATATGGATAACAGGATGGATAATATTATTTGTGCTTTTACTGAACATAATAAACCCTCAATATTATTTTTATCTAATAATAACCGTAGTTATTTTATACACACATTTAACAACAGTAATGCACTATTCATACACTAAAACAAATAAAATAAAAACATCAATAAACAAAGCATTTGCAACAGGAATAGGAAAACTAAACAAATTCATAATACCATATCTGTTTATAATAATATTTTACATCATATTTACAGGAATAATCACTTTAATCCCAAAACAATCACAAGCAATGGCAATATTTTCAATAATTATCCTTTTCATGGCATGGTATAAAACATACATGAACCAAATAATCAAACAAACATAATTAAAAAAAAAGAGGAAAATATGAGTAAAAAAGCTCAAGTAACAGTTTTTATCATACTCGGAGTAATTCTTCTGCTAATTGCAGGACTAGTAATATATGTAACCACACAACAAATAATAAAACCAATAGAAGAAAAAATAATAATACCTGAAGGAACCCAGCCAATATATGACATGATATCTGAATGCGTTTATCAAACAGCCAAAGAGGGAATAATAAAAATGGGAATGCAAGGAGGATATCTAAACCTTCCCCGCGAAATCATTAACACACCAGCAAGCCACATATCACTCGACCCTTACAGCACATTTAAAACACCATTTTGGCATTATCAAAATCAGGACAGAACTCCAACAATAGAATTCATGCAACAGGAAATAAACACACAAATAACACAAAACCTTCAAAACTGCCTAAACTTTGAAACACTTTCTCCAGAATACACAATAACACAAAAAGCAAATCCAACAGCACAAACAACAATAGCAAAAGATAAAGTAATCATAACACTAAACTGGCCAATTGAAATAAAAAAAACAGACAAAACAATACAACTTAACAAAATAATTACAAACATAGATGTAAAATTAAAAGAAATACATGAAATAGCAAAAAAAACAATGGACTTTGAAAACAAAAACGCAGTATTTGAAAACATAACAATTGGATTAGTCAGCATTAATCCAGACATACCAACAAACGGAATGGAACTTGACTGCACACCAAAAAAATGGTACTTACATGAAATAGAAGAAAAAGCAAAAAAAATGATGCATTATAACATACCATCAATAAGAATACAAAACACACCATACCTGCCTTTTAATGAACCAAAAAGCGAATACAAAAAAATGGAACAAGAATATGAAAATATGATAAAAGACATGAACAAAGACAAAGAAGTAACAATGCCTGAAAAAATACCAACAGACTCATATGAATACTTTAAAATGCTTATAGACCCAGGAATAAGCAAAACAGACATAACAACAAGCTTTAGATATGACCAAGAATGGCCAATGACAATAATACCATATCCTCACCAAGGAAATGTTCTTCAATCCAACAGAATAAAAGGAGCAAGACAATATCTAAGCTATTTATGCCTAAACCAATGGCACTTTGTATATGATATTAAATACCCTGTAATGATGAGGCTAAAAGACAGCACAGCATTCAAAGGACAAGGATACATATTTCAATACGCCTTCCCAGTATTAATCAACGACAACAAAGCAGAACGACAAATAACAGACACAAGCCAATTCATAACACCAGAATACAACTACGAATTCTGCAAAGAAACAGGAGAAAAAATATATGACATAAGAGCAACAGGAATAACCCCAGAAGCTATGATTGCAAGAGAACTAGAAGGAGCAAACATAACCTATGAATGCTTTGACAGATACTGCGAACTAGGCAAAACAAAAGCAGACCAAGGAATCTACAGACTAAAAACAGCACTTCCAACAGGATGTGAAAACCCATTCATAACTGCAAAAAAGCAGGGATATCTTCCAGAAACAAAACAACTAACAAAAGACATGCTAGAAATCTCCCTAAAAAAACTAAAAACAATGAAATACGAAATAATAATACACGAATATGACTCTAAAACACAAACATACAAAGACACAAGAACAGAACTGAAAAAAACAGAACAAGCATCATTTTTTATCAGCACAAACAGCACAAAACATTACCAATACAAAACATATACACCAGAAGACACAATAGAACTTGTAGAAGAAAACGCAATATATGATATAGAAATACTCCTAACACGCGGAGACACACTAATAGGAGGATATTCACAAGAAAAAGTCAAAATCAATTATAAAGACATTAAAGACAAAAACACAATAGTATTCCACTTGTTTGAATACATACCAATTCCGTTCAGTGATGCAGACAAAGCAAAAACAGCAAGCCATCTATACCAAGAAAGCTATGCATCAATACTAAAACCAACATTCAAATAAAAAAAAATGACAAATAAAAAAATAAATGCAATAATAATGGCGATTCTAATAATCCTAACACCATTAGTCTATGCAGACATTGATACAAGCGAAGAATTTGAACTGACAGCACAAGTTCCCACAATAACAAAAACAAACAAAATAACAATAACAGGAACAACAAAACCAAACACAGAAATAAAAATAACACTAAACAAAGCAGTAATATCAGAAACCCAAAGCAATTCAAACGGAGAATTTGAAATAAAAGAAATAATACTATTGCATGAAAACAATGAATTAAGCATAAGAGCAAAAGACAGCAACGGAAACATAAGAGTTCTTAATTACAATGTAAAAATGGACAAAACACCGCCAAAAGTCACTTATGATGAAATACCAAAAGGAGCAACAACAAGAACACTGCAAATAAAAGGAACATCAACAGAACCAGTAACAATACAATACAGAACAAGCAACACAACAATTTTTAAAAACGTAAATGTAAACAAAACATTCACAATCCCAATAGAACTTGAAGACGGACTAAACAAAATAGAACTAATAGCAAAAGATTCTGCAGGAAACACAGACACACAAAAATTTGAAACAACCTATGACATAAGCTCACCGCAATTCCAAAACACAAACCTAAACAAATTAGAACCATGCTATTTTGACTGGCCATTGGGAATAAGCAAAAAAATAGATCTTACAGGCCAGTTAAATGAAAAATCAACAATCTATGTATATGTAAACCACGAATCAACACCAAGCAAAATAAGAACAACAGACG
>JAHWHW010000058.1 GCA_019322995.1 Candidatus Woesearchaeota archaeon
AGTTTCAAGTTTGTCCTCAACAACCTTAAGATTAACAGAAACTTTCTTAACAGAATGACCAAGAAACTTAAAACCAAACTTACCCTGCTCCTGAATACTCCATCCACCAGGATGAGGCATCTTAGCCTTAGCTCGTTTACCAGAACCAGCATTGCCAGAACCACCCTTACGGCCCTTACCTCTATGAAAAACACCCCAGCCACACTCTCTAGAGCCACGCTTTCTCCTAAATTTTCTTCTTCTCTTAACAACCATTAAACCATCCTCTTCAATAAATCATTAATCTTATCTCCCCTATAACCCAAAGCACCACCTTTGCTAAAAGGCATTTTAATTCCTTTTTTTTCAAAACCCTTAACCGGCGGATGCAAAGCATAAAACTTATCCTTTTTTCTTTTTTCCATTAGTTTTAAAGTATCATCACTAATCTCTCCCCAAGTAACAAAATCCTTAACTTTTTTAATCATACCCATAATATCAGAAGTGTTTTCAAAAACCGCACAATTATTCTTTTGGCAAAGATTAAGCATAGTCAAAGTATCTGTAAAATCTCTTCTAAGCTTAGTAAGTCCACGAATTCTGATAACCGCAATTTTAGTCATTTTTCTTTACACTCCCCTCAATCATACCAACATTATCCGCCATTCCAGGCAAAATTTTAATCCTGTTCAACTTATTCAAAGCATCAATACAAGCATCAACTAAATTAATCTTAACTTTAGTCTGACCAAAAGTCTCACTCCAAACATCCTTAATACCTGCCATAGCCAAAATCTTAGCACATTCAGGTTCAATAACAAGCCCCTTACCTTTAGGTGCAGGCATAAGTCTAATCTTAACAGAACCACAACTTCCTTCAACAGCAAAAGGAATAGAATGCGGAGTCTTACAACCACACTGCCAAGAACCACAACCTCTGCGAATCTTAATTAAATTCTCCTTTGCTTTTCTCAAAGCCTTTTCACGAGCAGGCACAGTATCCTTGCTCTTGCCACGGCCAACACCTACATGACCATTTTTATCACCGACAACAGCAATACAACAAAAACTAGGGTTATTACCCTCAGGAGTTTTTTTCTGAGTCTGCCTAAAAACCCTTTTCTGACCTCCTCCAAATTTACCTTTTGCCTGACCAATTAACAACAAATCAGATTCCAGAGAAGGAATTAAAATATCTGTAATTTCGGTCTCAAAAATATTGTAAGCATTATCTAAAATTTCATCAATATCCTTAATTTCTCCGGACTTAACCTTTTTACCAATCTCAGTTTTAGGATTCCAATTATCAACATCAACCTTAGAAGAAACTTTAACATCCTTAGATTCTTCTTTTAAATCTTCTTTTTCCTCATCAACAACAGCATTTTCTTTCACATTATCAATTTCTTCTTTTGTTTCCAAATTGTCATCTGACTCATTCTTGGCCAATTCTTGTTTTAACTTTTCATCCTCTGCCATTATTCCCTTCCTCGTATCTTATTTTTAATTTCATCAAAATGAACAGGCAACTGTTCAGGATCAAGTCCATTCTTAATATACAAAGAAAACTGCCTGTTAAACCTATCCTGTTCAGACTTAAGAGTCTTTGCAAAATCCGCAATATGCTCTCCGCGAATTCTCTTATCAACAGGAAAAATAGAATCTGAAAAAGGAATCTTAAAACCAGCATCAGCAGCACCCTTTAAAGCACTATAAAGCTTACAACCCTTAATAGAAGGGTTTAATCCAATATCCAAAACACAATTTCCAATATTTTTTTCCTTAGCCCTAACTGCTAAAAGCATACCTAATAAATAACAAGCAGATAAATTATTACTTCCTGCTTTCCATCCAAGCTTTTTCAAATCACGAGAATGAACAGAAACTAAAACAACATCTCCTTTTTGAGAATAATCCACAATCTGCAAAATTAAATTCTTCAAACTCTTTCTAATAACTAAACGCGGCTGTCTAGACAACAAAAGCTTAAGACGAGACCTATAATTAGTCTTACCTATTCTTTTTCTTCGATAATACACAGTTTTAGTATTTATTTTTCTCGGCATTTTATTTCTTAATTAACCTCTGTTCATTAATAAACAACTTAAGATGCGAAACACTTCTAAAAAAGCCGCCCTTAGACTTATTATACAGTTTTTTAAAATCCACAGTTGATATAAGACCCTTTGATTTAAGAGACTTTAAAAAATTACGCTGAGCACGAACAGTATTAATCCAAATCTTCTTAGGCTTAGCACGAGCAGTAGACTTACCTTTTCTAGCACCTGCCCCTCTTCTACGCCCCTTTTTCTTTTGACGCTTAATATGCCTTGCGCGCACCCTGCTAACTCCTTTTTTCTGCTTTTTCTTAATAATATTTTTCTTAATAAGACCGCGAACATCAAACTTAGTAATAGCTTCTTTAATATCTGAAAACTTATCAGTATCTAAACAAACCCTTTTAGGAGAGCATTTCAAAATTTTAGACGCCAAACGCTTTTGTAAATTTCTCATCTTTGCCTCTTACTTAAAGTTTTATCTAATTCTTTCTTTTTCTGAATCTTAACATCGTCTTCTTTGCTTACTTTTTCATCAAGCTTTGATTTTGTCTCAACTTTTTTCTTTTTCTCCTTAATCTTTGTTTCCTTCTTTTTCTTAATCTTTTCCTTTAACTCTTTTCTAGCCTTAATAAAATCATCAACGTTTTTAATAAAATCATCAATACTCTTAATATTCAAAACAGTAAGTCCTAATTCTTTTGCTTGTTTTAATAAACAAACAGTTTTTTTCTTTCCAATACCTCTGGAAATCACAACTCCCTGGGATTTTTTATCAATATTATTCAAATCATTAATATTACAAACAATAACAGGAAACAAACCAGATTTATGAGAACCTCTAATTAAAACAGGACTTCTATATCCTGGTTCAACACGCTTAATATACCCTTTAAGCTGATGCCTTGCCTTGCTATGCCTACCAGTAGGTTTTCTCCATTTTTTTATAATACCCTTAACTTTATGAGAATCCTCTCTATGAAATGAAGGTCTTTTCTTTTTCAATATTTTCCTAATCTTTAATTCTTTTTCACTCATTTAGCCACTTCCTTGCCTGCCTTACTAACAATATATATACCATCCTGAAACTTACGAAGATCCCTTCCTTTAATAGTTAACAATAATTCAATATCAGAAGCAACATTACCTGCAAGCTCCTTATCACAACTTTCTACAACAACATCCTTGTCTTTAACAGAAACATTAGCTCCCTGTTTAATCTTCAAAGTCCTAGGAAATTTTTCTCCAAGAAAATTCTTAACAACAAGCTTATCATCCTGCATAGAAACATTCATAGGAAAATGACCAGTACAAATCTTCATCTTATAAACCCAAGGTTCAAGCACACCTTTAATCATATTAATTAAATGAGCCTTAAAAGAATAAACCAATTTTTTTTCACGCTTAGTAGCTTTTTTAGAAGAAATAACAATTTCCTTATTTTCATTATTAATCTTAACAAAAGGATGAAACAG
>JAHWHW010000059.1 GCA_019322995.1 Candidatus Woesearchaeota archaeon
GGAAAGATATTCTATTTTTTAATAAAAAATAGAAAAAATAGCCAAATTAGATTATTAAGATAATATAAAGAAGAGCAAATATAAAACATTCTAATTTTTCAAAGGGCTCTGTCCTAAATGTAGGTTAGCAGCATTTGGTCAAATTCTATGTATTGTATTATTAAGCTGACAAGAGGGTTGTCTCATTCGGAGAATGTCAGCAATAGTTAACATTATCTGGAATTTGAAGCTGCTAACCCGAGCTTTTAGCGAGATTTAGGACAGAGCCCTTTAAGACCGGTCTAGCAGTTAAATTCGTAATTTATCGTCGATAAAACAACGATTCCTGCAGTTTCAACTCTTAAAATATTACTGCCTAAACTTGCAGTTTTGAATCCATTTTTCTTTGCAAGTTTGATTTCCTCGTCGGTAAATCCTCCTTCTGGACCTATTAAACAAATTATTTTTTTGCACTTTACACCTTTTATCACCTCTTTTATTTTCTTTCCTTTTAAATCTAAAATTATTTTCAAGTCATATTCTTTTGTTAAATCCATCAATTTCTCGACGGTAATTGCAGAATTTAATTTAGGAATAGAGTTTCTTCCTGATTGTTTTGCAGCTTCAATAATAATTTTTTTCAGGCGGTTTATTTTTGTTTCGCTTGGCTTTACAACAGATCTTTTTGAAATTATTGGAATAAATTCATCTATTCCAAGCTCTGTTGTTTTCTGTAAAAGCATGTCAAATCGCTTATTTTTTGGCGCACAACACGCTAAAACCCTTAAAATAGGGCTTCTCCTCACTTTTCCTATTTGTTGTATATCTATCTCTACCTCTTTTAATCCTGCTTTCTTAATAGTGCCTAACCCATACTCTCCTTGCGAATTTAATACTTCTACTTGGTCTCCTTTCTTTAGTCTTAACACTCTAAAGTGTCTTATCTCATCCCCTTCAAGTCTCACTTTTCCTTCATAAATCCGTTGTTTTATGTAAAATCTTCTTGTTTTTGCCATTTTTTGTTTATTTTGTATGCCTAATATTGGCATTTTAGCTCATTTTTTCCTGTTCTAACTCTCACTTTTTGGCCTGTTTTCTGGGATTATTCCCTATTTTAACCTCTATTTTGCCTAATGATTAATAATATCTACCTAATTCAAAGCAAAATTCTCTATTAGGCACTAGGAATTTTAGGTTATTTTTTGATGTTAAATCCTTATTTTTTGTTGTTTTTCTTGCCATTTTATTTAACTATATATTATATGCAAATTTTTGATTTTTTTTAAAGCTGTTTATTTTTTTTCAAATATTTTTTTTCTTTATTTTTTTAATTGTTTTTCAATACTACTATTTTAATCTTTGTAACCATTGAAAAATAGCATTTTTTCCGGTAGTCCCAGATATTCCCAGCATATTCCCAGATAGTCCCAGAAATAGTCTCTTTCTCGTCTTATGATAGTCCCAGGACTATCCCAGATATTCCCAAACATTCCCCGATAGTCCCAGCATATTCCCAGAAAAATGCCGAAAATAAGCCTTTATCGTCGCTGAAAAACTTCCGGTAGTCCCAGCGATAGTCCCAGATATTCCCAGATAGTCCCAGTCCCAGTCTTGGGACCATCCCAGGACTGTCCTAGGACCATCCCAAAATTTATTTTTATCGTCGATAGTTTTTTATAGAAAAATATATAAATCAGCTGTGTTTTATTCCCAAAAAGATGGTGTTTTTCCTAAAAAAGGTGCATAATCGCATTGATCAACTAGAGCAAAACCTAAGAAATTCTTTTGAAAGAGTAAAACAAGAAAATCAAAATCTTTATGCTTGGATTAAATATCTCAATGAACAGTCGCAGATTACTCAGGAAGAATTAGTTAGAAAATCTGAAATTATCTCTGAAAATCAGCACAAGATTCGCGATAAAGAGTTTTCAGAAGAAAAAGTAAAGCAAATATTTGAAGATGCAGATTGCTTTAATTCAGTTATTAAACGTATAACAAATATTGAAAATCGTATTGAAAAACTAGAAGAAAAACGAGTTATTGAAAAAACAAAGGAATTTGAGCCTGTTAAGCAAACATCTGCTTTGAAAGAAAAGGTTTTAAAGAGAATTGCAAGAAATTCAAAGGATTACATAAAAAGCGTTGTTAAAGGGATTATTAAAAAATATGGAAAAGTTAGTGCTCTCCAGTTAAGGGAAATAGTAGTTGATGAACAAGGGCTTTGTTCTAAAAGCTCTTTTTATCGGATTTTAGAAGAATTAGAGGCTGAAAAGATAATGAATCTTATCAGCAGAGGTAAGGAAAAACTATATGTATCGGCTCAAAAATAGATATTACACAACAACAATATTTTTAAATCCATCCATAGTTCAATTTGTTTATTCGTCTAGAGGGGTGGTAGGTTTGACGTGCAGAAATCAGGTTTTGCAGTCGAGTGATCAGGTGAAAAATGTTCTTGAGGCCTTTAGGGAAGAGTTAGATGACCATAGGTCTGCGATTAATGAAAATACTAATGAAATTCAGGCAAGCCATGAATATTTTGAGGCTTTGAACAATAAGCTGGACAAGCTTTCAGCTCGTCTTGACGAGCTTACGATTTTTGTTAAAGGCAAAAAAGAGGTTTCAAAGTTTAAATTTGCTCCTCTTACAAAAAGGGAAAAAGAAGTTTTTCAGACCTTGTTTTTCCTGTCAGAATTAGCTCCTTATGTCACTTATCGTGAGATTGCCAGAAAAATGTGTTCATCTGAATCTTTGATAGCTCAGTATGTTACAAATATGGTCGAAAAAGGAATTCCGATTATGAAGAAATATCACACTGGAAAGGTTTATTTAAAGCTGGATCCTGAGTTTCATGATTTGCAGGTTAAGGAGAATATCGTCGGGCTTAATTCTCTTCTTTCAAATTGGATGCATTGATTGCGCTTGTTATTTTTTCTTTTTTGATTTCGTTTTGAAGGTGTTCTACGAGTTTAAAGCTGTTTTCCAAATGGTTTTTTACAACTGTTTCTGCTTTGCGAAATGCTCCTTCTAGGTTATTTCCGTTTAGTTCATAGCCTATTACCACTTTTCCTCCTGAAACAAATGAGGTTTTTTTAAGAACATTTAGCTCAAGCCATCTGTGCAGGTAGTCGTACATTGTCTGTCGTTTTATTCCTGCAAAAAGCCCCATTTCCTCTACTGGCATGACTGAAAGTTCTGGTTTTTTCTCTCTGTTTGCTTGTTTTTTTCGTTCATAAAGTTCTAGAATCAGCTCGTGCATTTTAGCTGTTCCGTCTTTTTTTCGAGGTAAAAGTCCAAATCTTGAGAGTATTGTCCGTGCTATTTCTTCTTTTTTTGCATCAGGTAGAATCTCTGAATTTTCAAGTTGAATTTTCATTAAGTATCACCTTTTTGTTTTTTTGTAAAGATGTTCTGATATAAAATCTTTTCGATGTTTTACCATACAGGTGTCGGTTTTTTTTCAATAGATATTTGATTAAAAAGTTTAAGCATAACATAAATGTTTTATCCCATATCTTCTTTAATCA
>JAHWHW010000060.1 GCA_019322995.1 Candidatus Woesearchaeota archaeon
ACAAAACCCAAAAAAATAAAACTTTTTATTGCATCGCCTTGGAAATATGAATTTGCAAAAAAAATAAGAAACATAATTCAAGAAACAAGAAAAATGCCAGAAATAATGCAAAAAATACTAACTCCAGAACTAAAACAACATGCCAAAGAAATATCAAAATTAATACCTAAGTTCATAAAAGACCCGACAAAACTGCCAGAAGCAGACCTTGACCAAGACTCAGAAATCTCAGCACTAGAAGAATCACATGAAAAAATAGAAAAAGAATACCAATCACCAATAGAAATAATAAAAGAACAAGAAACAAAAGAAGAAAAAGCAAAAAATGCAATGCCAGGAAAACCAGCAATACTTCTAGAATAGAAAAATTAATTCTTAAGGCAGGAACACAAAAAAAAGCAGACAGGCATGCCTAAAAATGGACTAAAACCATTATCACTGGTTATTCTCATCCTTTCCTTAGCTCCGCTACCCTCTGAGCATCAATTCAATAAGTTATGGCTGCTGTGTTCCCACCCTGACCAGATTCCTTACAAAACGATCCCAAAGGACAGAGCCTCATAGTAGAGGACAAGACCAATAACAATAATTTAAGCCTCTTCCTAGACTTCACCCGACCATAAAGCCGATTTGTCGTGACAGGAGACGGCTAACCTCCCAGAATAGCCTGCCTAAAAAACACCAGGCAATTACTATTTAAAAAGGTTCTGTATTTTAGAGTATAGAAAAACATATTAACCTAGCAAATTTCTTTATATCAATGGACTCAGGAATATTATTTCTAGGAACAAGCGGAGAAATAAGTGTAACAGGCAAACAACTAAGAAGCTCAGGAGGTATAATCATAAAAACAAATGAATGCCAATTCTTAATAGACCCAGGACCAGGAACACTAAACAAAGCAAATGAATATGGAATAAACCTAAGAGAAAACACAGCAGTAATACTAACACATTCACACATGAATCACTGCAATGACATAAACGCAGTAATAGCATCAATGACACACAATGGACTAGATACAAGAGGAGTTATAATAACAAATTCCACAGTAATGGAGCAAAACATAATAACACCATTTCACCAAAAATGCACAGAAAAAATAATAACAACACAGCCAAACAAAAAAATAGGAATAGAAAACATAGAAATACACACAACACAAGCAGACCATGACGACCCTGAAACAATAGGCCTAAAAATATACACTCCGAAATTCCAAATAGGATATACCTCAGACACAAAATACACCAAAGAAATAGCACAACAATACAAAAAAACAGACATATTAATAATAAACTGCGTTTATCCAGAAAAAACAAAAGAAAAACAATTAACAACAGAAGACGCAATAAAATT
This sequence comes from Candidatus Woesearchaeota archaeon, assembly GCA_019322995.1. Lineage (GTDB taxonomy): Archaea > Nanobdellota > Nanobdellia > Woesearchaeales > ARS49 > WJKI01. The sequence goes on from JAHWHW010000060.1 coordinate 1,360, forward strand.
AATAAAAATCGCAAAACCCAAACTAGCAATACTAACCCATTTTAGCAAAAAAATGCTAAGTTCTGAACCAATATATATAGCAAGAGAAATGCAAAAAAAACTAAAATCACAAGTAATAGCAGCAGAAGACGGAATGCACTTAGACCCAATAAGCTATTCAGCACAACTAAAACAAAAAACACTAAATTTATACAGAAAAAACTAAATAAAACCAACAAACCAAACTACAAGCAAACCCAACAAACAACCAACTGTTAAAAAAGGAATTGCAGGATAAAATTTACCTTTCTTTCCATACAATAGTAAACCTAACAAAGCAGCAGCAGAAAAAACAGGAATAATCAAAGATTTAAAAAAACCAAAATGCTTAAGCACAGCACCTGCAAACAACAAAGGAAAACCAATATCGCCCCCGCCTAAAATAGCAGTTTTTACTTTGACTAATTTAGTTTTTCCTTTTTTCTTAATTTTCTTAGGAAGATGATAAGGCAAAAGCAATCCAGCAAAAATACCTGACTTAGTCTGAAACTTAGCCATAGCAACCATATGTTTTGACTGCCAAACAGAATAAGCATCATACGCAGACAATAAAAGCATAAGAACAACAGCAACCAAAATATTCAAAATCGGAACAAAAATAACAGCCAAACCTCCATAAATAAACAACTCACTAAAATTATGAACAATAAAATTATGTCTAAACGCCTTAAAATAACCTAAAACCAAAGCAAGAATCAAAGAAATCCATCCAGGAACAACAGAACCAAAAGCAATATGCAAACAAACAACAATAGCCAAAAAAAACCACAACTTCCACAACCAAACCTTGCCCCAATGAATAATTAAAAGAATCAAAACAGTTCCAATAAGAATAGCGCCTAAAATATACAAGAAAGACATTTTAGGAGCAATATCAGGTCTTTCAATACCAACACCTGCAATATTAGGCAAAGGCTTCCAAACCAATTCAGCATCAGTAGAAGAGCTGTAATCAATATAAGAATTAGTAATAAACAAACCAATAATCTGAGCACAAAAGAAAATAAGAACAATAAGTAATGTAATCTTAAGAGTATGCTTCATATAATAATTTTTTTTATTTAGGGTATATAAATTTAATCATTTTTTTTAAGGGGAAAGATATATAAATCAGAATACAAAAATAGTAAGTATGACAAAAATAATAGATCCTTGGGGAACAGAACTAGCAGAAGATTATGATAAAATAGTCAAAGGATTTGGCCTTGAAAAATTTGACCATAACATATTTCCAAATGCCAACAGAATAATGCGAAGAGGGACAGTTTTTGCAGGCAGAGACCTGAAAATAATATCGGACTGTATAAAAAATAAAAAACCATTCTATGCTCTTAGCGGAATAATGCCTACAGGAGATAAAATACACTTTGGAAACAAAATGGTAGTAGAAAACCTATGCTATTTTCAAGAACACGGAGCAGAAACATATATATTAATTGCAGACCTGGAAGCAGGTTCAACAAGAGGAGTAACACTAGAACAAGCAAGAAAAAGAGCAATGGATTTTCACATACCTGCATATATTGCATTAGGTCTTGATCCTAAAAAAACAATATTTTATTTTCAATCAGAAAACAAAGAAGTAATGAATATGGCATATGAATTTGCCAAAAAAATAACACTAAATGAATTTAAAGCAATATACGGCAATGCAGACCCAGGAAGAATAATGGGTGCAGTAACACAAGTTGGAGATGTTCTTTATCCCCAATTAAAGAAAAAAATGCCAGGGATAATTCCAGTAGGAATAGACCAAGATCCACATATTAGACTTGCGAGAGATGTAGTTTCAAGAGTCAAGACAAAATACGGCTTTTTTCCAGTATCATCCATATACCATAAATTTACACCATCATTAGACGGTTCTTTAAAAATGTCAAAATCAAGACCAGAAAGCTGTATAGAACTGCCAGAAGATGCGAATTCAGTATGCAAAAAAATCAAAAGAGCCAAAACAGGAGGCAAAGAAACAATTGAAGCACAAAGAAAAACAGGCGGACAGCCAGAAAAATGCATGATATTTGAAATGTATAAACAACACCTAATAGAAAAAGATAATGAATTAAACCAAATATATACGC
>JAHWHW010000061.1 GCA_019322995.1 Candidatus Woesearchaeota archaeon
AAATACTTTTTTTGATTTTGCTTTGGTTTTTAATAGTTTTAAAAACATATAAAGTGCGATTAAAGCAAATACTAGATTATAATAAGGAGATACTATTGCACAGGCTGTTGCAAATCCAGTCATTTTAGCCACCCTCTATTGATATTTATTTGTATTATTAAAGCAGTTATTAACAAGCCAAGTATTATTCCTGGAATAATATGTGTTAAATGTGGAGTTACATATATTCCAAAGGTTTTCATTGCTCCTATGACTTCTTCAATTGCAAATACAAGTACTGCTATTAAAAGAAATTTCCATGCTCTTAATAATTTGGTGTTTGATTTTCCAAACATGGTCATAGCTATTATTGCTGCTATTATTGCTAGAAATCCTGCTGCAAGTTGCGCAATTCCATATACCCAATCATATGAAGATAAAATCGTATTCACCTCTTTACTTTATTTCTTTGAAATACTGGTATTTAAATGTTGCTATAGTTTTTATATCAAAAGAATAAACAACACAGCTACTATTACATAAGCTATTCCGCTCTTGAATAATAAACCCGTATTTTTTCTGTTTAAGCTTCCTGTTGTTATTCCATATAAGAATTGTGTTCCTGCTAATGGAATAAAATAATCATATGCTAAAAACGCAAGAGCTCCGAAAAAAGCATAAATCAGGATTTGGTTTGCTTTTTTATGATAAAAATAATACAAAAACAGGATTAATGCTCCTATCCAAACAAAGTGAACAATATCCCTGTATTCAAACATGATAATAAAAATACAAACTGTAAATAATGCTTTTTGAAGCAAAAAAAGATAATTTCTTCCTTGTTTTACTTCTTTTTTTAGTTTGTTTCCAAGTATATAGCCTATTAATAGTCCTAAAGAAGCGATTATTACAGCGATTAAGTATTCTTTTTCCATTCAGAATGCCCCCATTGTATTAATAAGTCTGTGTCTAATTTTGGAATATCACATGCTCCATAACAGCTGTCAAGCCATATTGAAATCTGTGCAGTAGTTTTGTTTTCAAGTTCTTTGGATATTTTGCCTGCTTCTGGTTTTAATCCATCTGGTAGTTGTATAACTACTTTTTTTGCTTGGTTTTTCTTTATTTCTTGAACAGCCATATCTAATTCCAAGTCATATTGCATAAAAGAGTCTAATATTGTTTGATTTAAAAAGATAACCTTTTTAAATCCTGCATAACATTCTATCTATATGCCCCCATAGCTTAGTGGTGGAGCGTGCGGCTGTTATTGACAGTTGTATTATCAATTTGATAGACACTGTCTGTGGTTACCGCAAGGTCATCGGTTCAAATCCGATTGGGGGCGTTCAGTTTCACCAGAAATCCTTTTATGGGGCCATAGCTTAGTCTGGTGGAGCGCACGACTGATATCATAATGATAGAAATCGTGAGGTCGAGGGTTCAAATCCCTTTGGCCCCATTTTTCTCACTGGTCATGTCTCCATAACTTATTTAAAGACTCTTTGCTTATTATAAAGTATGAATCAAATCTTAAAAATAGAGAAAAAATATGCAGATTCTGTTACAAATTTAGCTTTAGACACTTTAAAGAATAACAAGCAGGCCTTAATTTTTGTAAACACTAAGCGTTCTGCTGAAAAATGCGCAGAGGAAATCAGCAAAAAGCTTAAACAACCCAATAACGAGCTTTTAGAATTATCTGTTAATTCTTTAAAAGCTGTTCAAAAGCCGACAAAGCAATGCAGAAGATTATCATTTTGTTTGGAAAAAGGCATTGCTTTTCATCATGCTAGTCTTCATTCAAAACAAAAGGATTTAATTGAATCTAATTTCAGAAAAGGCAATATAAAGATTATTTGCTGCACTCCTACTTTAGCTGCAGGTTTAGATCTTCCTGCTTTCAGGGCAATTATAAGGGATGTTAAAAGATATACTGGCAGAGGCATGCAGAATATCCCTGTTTTAGAGTATTTGCAGATGTCTGGAAGAGCTGGAAGACCGAGTTATGATAAATATGGTGAAGCTATCTTAGTTTCTTCAAGTGACAGTCAAAAGAATAATTTAATGGAAGAATATGTAAATGGTGAACCCGAAGATATTTATTCTAAATTAGCTGTTGAACCTGTTTTAAGAACTTATCTGCTTTCTTTAATTTCAACAAAAGTTATTCAAACTAAAGATCAAATTTTAAATTTTTTTGAAAAAACTTTTTGGGCTTTTCAGTTTAAGGATATGCATAAATTGGAAAAAACAATTATTAGAATGCTTAAATTATTAGAATCTTGGGAGTTTATTCAATTTACTGATAATAAATTCAGAGCTACTTTATTAGGAAAAAGAATTGCTGAATTGTATATTGATCCTTTAACTGCTAGTGAGTTTGTTCAGGCTTTAAATAAAGCAGATGAAAATATAAAGCATATTGCTTTGCTTCAGTTGGTTTCAAATACTTTGGAAATGCGTCCTCTATTAAGAGTTAAGCTTAAAGAATATGATGATTTTCAGGAAGAATTAACAAAATATGAAAATTATTTTTTAAGTGAAGAGCCTTCTATGTTTGATGCAGAATATGATTTTTATCTTAATTCTGTTAAGACTTGTTTTATGCTTAATGATTGGATTGAGGAAAAAGATGATGATTTCTTGATGGAAAATTATGATGCAGGCCCTGGAATTGTTAGAATAAAAATTGAAACAGCTAATTGGCTTTTATATGCGTTATATGAAATTGCCAGGATTCAGCAAAGGCAGAATATTCTTAAAGATATAATTAAACTTAAATTTAGGTTAAAATATGGTGCTAAAGAAGAGCTTTTGTCGTTATTAAGACTAAAAAACATCGGCAGGGTTAGAGCAAGAAAGCTTTTCAGGGCAAATCTTAAGAATATTTCTGATGTGAAAAATGCAAAGCCAGAAGTTTTAACTAGAATCATTGGAAGCAAGAAACTTGCTGAAGAATTGTTAAATCAAACAGGTGCAAAAATTGAGAAAAATAACAACAAAAGACAGCTCAGTGACTTTTCATAATGAAGATTTTGATGAGTCTTATCATTGTTTAGCAGGAGCTGCTTCAGAAGCAAGAATTAAGTTTGTAGAGCCGTGCAAAATCAGTGAATTGGCTAAATCTGAGCATATTAATATTCTTGACATTTGTTTTGGCTTGGGATATAATTCTGCGGCAGCTATTGATGCTGCATTAAAATCTAATCCTAATTGCAAAGTTAATATTATTGGCTTGGAAAATGATGAAAAATTATTTGAATTGATTAAAATGTTAAAAACTCCTTTCAAATGTTATAATATTATTCAAAAATTAGACAAGTTTAATCTTTTAGTTATTGACAGAAATATTCAAATTAAGATTTTGTTAGGAGATGCAAGAGTAAAGATTAA
>JAHWHW010000062.1 GCA_019322995.1 Candidatus Woesearchaeota archaeon
TTGATGACAGTCAAAAAAGACTGATAAACGCGGGTTATCAAAGGCATCCTTTTAGTGCAGAAGTTTTTGCATTAATCTGCGCTTATTTGGATGATGAAAAAAATAAAACAAAAATATTAGATGAACAGCAAACAAAAATTGCTAAGGATATGCTTGCAGGTTATGGTGAATGGTTTTGCCAGAGCATAAAAACAGAACAAAATGATGCTGTTAAAATTGTAAGGTTTTATGAGTTAGTTACTGCATTGCCAAGAAACAAAGCGAATGATGGTTATGAAGAAAAAGGACTAAAATACTCTGGGCAAACTAAAGAGTTTGATGTTAGTGATTTAAGCTTAGGCAAGTTTCATTATTTTAAAAACATTCGCCAAAAACATAATGATTTAATTATTTATACTCATTCAAGAAGGTTTGATGATTTGCCCGAGCAAATAAAAGGAAATGGTGGAATTTATTTACCAAATCCTGAGAAAATGTGGCCTGCTGGCCGTGGCGGCGATAGCTACTGGTTCATTATCAGTTGCTACGTCAACCTTGGGGCTTCTCGTGGGGTATGTTAAAGCGCCGCAGGCGCCCGCGCCGAAAAATATGTTTTTCTATATAAGAAAGAAGAATAAAGTCAAACTTTTTAAATAATCAAACTTCTTACTTTTTTGTCCCGGAGTTCTGCTCAGGACGCAAGGATGAACGAGCAGAATAGTCTGGACTACACGCTCTTTCACTAATACAATAAAAAAACAATTTTTGTTGTTATGAAACGCTCAAAAATTGTGCGCAATTTTTGGCGTGCCAAAAACGTCGCACGTTTTTGAGCATACAGCTGCAACAGCAAGTAGTTTAAAGCGAACGTTTGAAGCAGCAGTGCTCTAACAAAAAAGTGAGAGAGCTACTGGGTGGCCTGCTGGCCGTGGCAACGACAACAACAGGTTCAATATCAATAGCTACAACAACAATAGGGCTTCTCGTGGAATAGCCCGGCAAAAACCGGGACAATTTTATCATCACAGCAGGAACACAGCAATGAAAACTTACAAAAATATCTACAGCGAACTATGTTCTTATGAAAATCTTGAACTAGCTTTTAAAAAAGCAAGGAAAAGAAAAACACTAAAATCATATGTTATTAAATTTGAAAAAAATCTTAAAGAAAACCTGCTGCAATTACGCGCAGAACTATTATTCCATTCTTACCAGCCGATTCCATTAAAAACATTTATACTAAGAGACCCAAAAACAAGAAAAATCAGTGTTTCAGAATTCAGAGACAGAGTCATCCACCATGCAATCTGCAACATAATAGAACCAATCTTTGATAAAAGATTTATTTACGACAGCTATGCCAACAGAAAATACAAAGGAGTTCACGCTGCTTTAAAAAGATTTGATTATTTCAAAAGAAAAATTACGCAGAATGGAAGAAAGATTAAAAATGCCAGAAACAATAACAAAGTAATTGGTTACGCCTTAAAAGCAGACATCAAACACTACTTTGAAACTGTTGACCATAAAATATTAATAAAAATACTTAAAAAAAGAATACGCGACAAGAAAGTTCTCTGGCTAATTAAAAAAATTCTTGATAACCATAACACAAAAATTCCTGGCAAGGGATGCCTCTAGGAAATCTTACTAGCCAATTCTTTGCTAATATTTATTTGAATGAATTAGACCAATTTGTAAAACACAAACTGAAAATAAAATATTATCTTAGGTATGTTGATGATTTTTTAATCCTTCACAATTCAAAAAAACAATTAGAAGAATACAAAAAAGAAATCAACAAATTCCTAAAAAATCAATTAAAACTCAAATTACACTCCCAAAAAAGTAAAATCACGCCCTTATACAAAAGCATAATTTTTTTAGGATTTAGAATATTCTACCACTTCAAGCTACTAAGAAAAAGCAACTTGAACAAAATGCTAAAACGACTAGAACAATTCAAAGAAAATTACAAACAAAATCTAATAACCAAAGAAGAAATCATGGAAAGCATGCAGGGCTGGAACGCCTATGCCCTCACAGCAAACACATATAAACTAAGAAAAAGAATATTTAGCGATGTTAATCATTATTTTCTAATATCTAAGTATTTAAATAAGCAGAATGCTTATGTTATCTCATGAACCTCCCCTGTATTCAGTGTAAAGGAAGAAATCCTAAAAACTGTGGAAGAACTTTCTGTCCTATAACAGCAAAATACAATGCATTATTCAAAATAAAAGATTCTTTAAAATCAGAGGATTTTCAGGGCTCTTCCCCAGCGCCGTTTATCGGAAGATTTGGTTACCCCTATGTTAATGTTGGTTTGTTGTCTCCGCCTGAAATAAAACAAGATGCCTGGATTTATGATTCTCCGATTTACTGGTCTGATAAAAACTTTAAGATTCCAAAAATTGTTGATTTGCGTTCTGCTTTGATTAATTCAAGATTTAAAGCAAATATTAAACAGCAAAATAAATTGTTAGATATTTCAAAAGAGGTGGGAATGGCTTCTAAACCAGTTGATTTGGAAATTAATTTGCAAAAAAAGCCTTTGTTAAAGCTGACTACTTCTGCTGATTTAGCTCCGATGGGACCAAGTGCAAATCTTAAAAAAGCAAAAATAACTTCTAATCCTAAGATTCATACAAAAGTTGAAAAAGTTGTTTCTGATTTTGATTTAAAATCTGTTAATGCATTAATATACTTATATAAGTCAGGTTTTGATGAGAATTTTCTTAGTAAACTATTAAGTGTCGGCACTTTAGGTAAAAAATTAAGCAGAAAACTTGTTCCTACTAGGTGGAGTATAACTAGTATCGATAGCTCAATCGGTAATGATTTATTAAAACAAATTAAATATTATAATCAAATCGATTCTTATGAAGCATATTTTGGAAGTTATTTAGGGAATTACTATCTTATTCTATGTTTTCCAGAAGTTTGGTCTTACGAGTTGTTTGAAACTTATTTGCCTAATGCTTCGTGGAATATTAGTAATAAAACTCAATATACTACAGATTATGAACCCTGCACCGGAAGAAAAAAATATGCCGAACAGTGTGCAGGGGGATTTTACGCAACGAGGTTTGGCGTGTTAGAAAAATTATCAAAATTCAGAAAACAAGCAAGTGTACTTGTTCTAAGATTTATTACTGGAGAATATAGTGTTCCGTTAGGAGTTTTTGTTTGTAGACAAGCAACTAGGAAGGCTTTAGAAAATAAACCAATAATATTTAGCAGTAAAGAATTATTAATTAAATATGCTAAAGTTCTAATCAAAAGAAAATTCGGAACAAATATAGATTTTTTGCTTGAAAATAGTCTTTTGTTAAAAAGTATTAAACATCAGAAGAAATTAGTTGAGTTTTAACAGTTTTGGAAG
>JAHWHW010000063.1 GCA_019322995.1 Candidatus Woesearchaeota archaeon
AGATGGCCTTTTATAATAGCAGTAGCAATTTTGTTTTTGATAGAAATATTTATAAGGAGAGTAATTAAACAAGAATAATAAATATCAGGTTTTATTGAGGCAAAAGAGGTTTGAAAAATGAGTTATATCACAAGAAATGCCAATATCTTACTGCTGTTTTTGATTATTGTCAGCTCTACAGCTTTAGTAGGAGCAACAGTATATTTTCAAAATAACTTTGACAAAATAAACGAAGCATATGGATTAAAGCTAGAGCAATTAAACGAGGTTTCTGAAGAGCTTGACAAACAAAAAGCAACACTTCAAGATGTAAGTACAGAATTAAGTGTAAAAACAGCACGAGAAGAACAACTAGGAGAACAATACCAAGTTGTGAACGAAGAAAAAGAAACACTAGAAGGACAAAAAGAACAATTAACACAACAAAAAACAGCTTTAGAATCTGAACTAGTAGAAACAGAATCAGAACTAACAAGTGTAAAAAATTCTTTAGAAGCAGAAAAAGCACTAAGCACATCATTACAGCTTGAGGTAAATGAGCTAACTGATGAAGTAGATGTGTTAAAAAGCCAAAAAGACGATCTTGAAGATGATATAGACGAACTAAATGCAAAAATCAACTGTCTTGAATCAACTGCAGATGATAACGAAGGTGACTGCTGATAATGACAAGAAAAAAAACAAAAAAAATTCATAAAAATAAAAAAAAAGAAATATCAACTAAAACAGAAACCGCAAAAAAACCAGAAAAAAAGAAAAAAAGCTTTCACATGCCTGATTTCAGCAAATACATACGCTCAGAACAAAAAGTCAAGATAAAAGGAAGACCAATAGCAAATGCACTTCACGAACTAAAAAAAGCAGTAATAGAAATAACTGCAGCAGCATGCTGGCTAGACTGCCTAATAGTATTTATGCTGTTTTTATTAATATTAAAACTGGTTTCAATACACTGGAGTTGGGCATTTATTCCAGCAATAGTTTATGCTTTTTTTCATGTAAAAAGCCATATTAAACGAGTATCAAAATTTTCATATGTAGAAGAAAAAGTCCCAGAACTAAAAGAAAAAATAACCACAGTAGCAGACAATCTTTCCCGAAACAATCCTGTAATAGAAGAACTAAACCAAGATGTTTTGACAGGAATGCATTTAATCAGAACCTCATTTTTTTTTAGTTTTAGCCGTCTAACAAGAGAACTTTTAACACTTGCAATACTAGCATTTTTAGTAACAGGAGTTTCAGCATATAATGTAAAATTTGTTGATTTTAATAAAGTAATAGACGACGTAGGAGACCTAAGATTGTTCAAAGGAAAATACAATGTAAATGAAGATTTACTTGAATACGAAGAAAATCTGTCAGAAGATATTTACGGCAACAAATCAATAGCAATACTTGGAAATGAAGAACTAAAACTGCAAATAAATCCAGTTATGAGCGATGTGGATATCTCAAAAATAGAAGACCCAAGAAAAAGAACTTTTCGTTCATACGCTGCAAAAGAAATATCAGCACAAACAGATGCAAGTTTTGAAGATTCAATACCTAAAGACTATCATAAAATCGTTAAAAATTATTTTAAGGAAATAACTAAGACATAAAACTAATAAAAAATTATATTGAGGTGGAAAAATGAATCAACAAAAAAACAAAACGTTTTTTTGAGCTTCATTTTTTCTTGAAATGAAAATGATTTTAAAAAAACGATTAAATCAATTGAGGTGGAAAAATGAAGCTGGAAGAAACTAAAAAAACATTTGATCATATAATGCATGAAGTAGGAAAAGTAATAGTTGGGCAAGAAGAAGTATTAAAACAAATGCTTGTCTCTCTTCTAACTAATTCACACGCATTACTTGAAGGTTACCCAGGACTGGCAAAAACACTAGCAGTAAGAACAATGTCAGAACTAATGGACTTGAAATTCTCCAGAGTTCAAAACACTCCGGATTTAATGCCCTCAGATATAACAGGAACATATATAATTGAAGAAGGCTCAGGAGGCAAAAGAAACTTTAAGTTTCAGCCAGGACCTATTTTTGCTAATATAGTTTTAGCTGACGAGATAAACAGAGCAACACCAAAAACACAATCTGCCCTTTTGGAAGCAATGCAGGAGAAGCAAGTAACAGTAGGCAATTCCACTTTTGAGTTGGAACAGCCTTTTTTTGTACTTGCAACACAAAACCCAATAGAACAAGAAGGAACATACCCTCTCCCAGAAGCACAAACAGACCGTTTTTTACTAAAAATAAAAACAGAATATCCCAGCCCAGCAGAAGAACTAGAAATAGTCAATCGCTATGCAGTAGAACAAAAGCCAATAAAACTAAATTCAGTTTTAAATAAAAACTCCCTTCTTTTTTTGCAGAAAATAGTGAGACAGGTTCCTATTTCTTCTGACATAAAAAAATACGCAGTAGGAATGGTAACATCAACAAGAAACAAAAAGAACTTAATTGAATATGGAGCATCTCCAAGAGCAAGCATAGGACTTGTTCTTGCTTCAAAGGCCCGCGCGTTAATAGAAGGAAGAAAATATGTTTCAAAACAAGACATAAATGCAATGGCATATCCAGTATTAAGACATAGACTAATACTAAGCTTTGAAGCTGAAAGACAAAACATGGATGTAGATGATGTTATAAAAACCCTGATAAAATGATTGACATTAAATTTCTCCGCCATCTAGACCGGTTAAGCCTTATAATAAACAAAAGAATGACTTCAAATTATATAGGCGAACGCGAAGCAGTCTACGGAGGACAAGGGCTTGTTTTTAAAGACCATGCACAATATTCTATTGGAGATGATTTTAGAAGAATTGACTGGAAAGCATTTGCAAGAACAGACAAACTATTTGTCAAACGCTTTGAAGAAGACAGAAATCTTATAGTTCATATAATACTTGATTTCAGCTCAAGCATGGATTTTGGGACCAAAAAAATCTCAAAAGCAGATTTTGCATCAATGTTTGGTCTGGGTTTTGCATACATGGCCCTAAAAAACAATGAAAAATTCGTTCTTTCTACTTTTGCAGACAAGTTGGAGCTTTTTAGGCCCCGCAAAGGAAAAAATCAATTAATGGCAATACTGGATTATCTAAACAAAAAAAATCCAAAAGGAAAATCCAATTTTGAACTTGCTTTAGCAGAATACAAAAAACTTGTAAAATCCCGCTCATTGATAGTAATAATCTCGGATTTTTTATATGACCCAGAACAAGTCAGGCATGGATTACTAAGATTCAAAGGCCATGACATAATTCTAATACAAGTTTTAGATGTAATAGAAAAAGACCTGAAAGATGTAGAAGGAGATTTTAAACTTGTAGATTCTGAATCAAAAGGAATTTTAAGA
>JAHWHW010000064.1 GCA_019322995.1 Candidatus Woesearchaeota archaeon
ATCTTTTGCAAAGTTGTTTTTAATGAAGAGCCAAGTTTTTCCAAGACCATGCTAGAATTAAGACATTAATGGTTTATAAAGGTATTGTTAGTAGTCGATATTTTTTAAATATTCTATTGAGCTTTTTATTTCTTGTTTTGTTTCTATTTTCAGCATGAATAGACACAAAAACCTTAAATAATCAGAAAAAATACTAATTAATATGCAAATAAAATGGTTAGGTCATGCAAGTTTTGAACTAAAAATAGGTGATTTAGTATTATATATAGACCCTTATTCAGGAGAATATGAAGACAAAGCAGACATAATACTAATTTCTCATGCTCATCATGACCATTTTAACAGGGAAATTGTTGAAAAAATAAGAAAAGAAAACACAACTATAATAGGCCCTTCAGAAGTAGCATCACAGATTGACAACTGCAGAGCTGTAAGTGACAATGAAGAAGGAATTCTTGAAAACATAAGAATAAAAACAGTCCCTTCGTATAACACACCTGATACTCCAAGACCAACACATAAAAAAGGACAAGGAATAGGTTTTTTAATCAAAACAAATGAAAAAACAATTTATTTTGCTGGCGACACATCATTAATTCCTGAAATGAAAAATATTGAAACAGACATTGCTTTGCTTCCTGTAGGAGGAACATACACAATGAATGCAAAACAAGCAGCAGAAGCAGCAAGACTTATAAAGACAAAAACAGCAATACCCATGCATTACGGTAAAATAGTGGGAACAAAAGATGATGCAGAATATTTTAAAGAACTATCAGAAGAAAAAGGAATAAAAGTTCGCATACTCAAAGAAAACGAATGGACAGAAATATAATGGCTAAAAAACAAAAAATCATGGAAATCGGCGGACAGGCAGTAATAGAAGGAGTGATGATGAAATCAAAAAAAAGAATAGTTACTTCTATAAGAAAAGGGAAAAAAATAATTTCTAAAAAAAGAGAATTTATTCCTATTATAGCCCGCAAAAAAATCTACAAAACACCTATAATAAGAGGAATAATATCTATTTTTGAGCTGATGATTGTAGGCATGCAGGAACTTGCATGGTCTGCTGATCAACAAACAGATGAAAAACAAGGAAAACTTACTTGGCTGCAGTTATTAATCACATTTTCAATTTCAATACTTGCAGTAATAGGCATATTCATAATCGCACCGTATTATCTAACCAAAGTTTTTTACTCAGAAATAAACATATGGTTTAATCTAATTGACGGAGGTTTTAGAGTATTGATGTTTGTTCTTTATTTAGCTATTATTGGATTAATGGCAGACATGAAAAGAGTTTTTCAATACCACGGAGCAGAACACAAATCAGTAAACTGCTATGAAGCAGGCAAGAAACTGACAGTATCAAATGTAAAAAAGTTTTCAACAATACACCCAAGATGCGGAACAAGTCTTTTAGTTTTTGTAATAGTTATAAGCATTCTTTTGTTTTCCCTTATAAAAGACCCTAGATGGTATGTAAACATTCCTTTTAGAATAATCCTGATTCCGGTAATTGTAGGAATATCATTTGAAATTGTAAAATTAAGCGCAAAATTTAAGAACAGCAGAATACTAAAAGCATTAATAATACCAGGATTATGGACTCAAAAACTAACAACAAGAGAGCCAGATTCAAAACAAATTGAGGTGGCAATAAAATCACTGAAAAAAGCAATGTAAAAAATATTTTTGTGAAGATTCTTGGATTATCCTGCACAGTTATAGTTGTGGCTTCATTTATACTGTCAATAATAAAAATAATGGACTGGAAACTATTCTGGGTAATAGCCATTATCATGGCAGCAATAGCATATTGGGTGATACCTTGGATAAAGCAAAAGTAATAAGCACAGTAAAAGGAGCATTAGAAAATTTAGTACTGTGCGCAGAAACAGGAATGTACGGTGAAATAGATATTTTACTTAGAATGCTCGCAGACAAACAATCAGCCCTAGAAGAATATCTTCCAATACTGGCAAATCAAGTCAAATTTTTTATGGAAGAAATAAAAAATTATGCAGAAGATCCAGGACATCCTGCAGAAAAATTAGAAGAAATAAAACAGCTGAAAGATCAAATAATAATTTTTGACAAACCTAAAAAATCAATAACAGAAAAAGAAATAATTCAGTATAAAAAAGAATGTTATGGGATTTTAGGCATAATGTTTGAAAAAGCAGACAAAGGAGAATGGAAAGAAGCGGATAAATTAAATCCTGAAATTGATACAAGAACAGACGCGATAAAAACACAAAACAAAGACGAAGCATTTTTATTTGATTTAGCAAAAAATAAAATTATACAAATGTTTCGAGAAAAAATGTCTGCAATAGAAAAAGAAAAATCAAGACAAGAAGCAATAGCGATAATAGAAAAAATAAAAGAAATGCTTGAAGAACAAGGAATAATCTAAACCTTTTCCCAAGATTCTATTTTACCTTTAATTATCCTAAACAAAGGATTTGACTCTATTTTTTTAACTTTTAATAATTCCTTATACTTGTCTTTTGCCCTTATTTTTAATCTTTTTTTCAAAATCTTAAATTCATAATCAATCTGGCCTTTTTTAACATTTATTTTAGATTTTCTGAATCGATTTCCAAACTTTTTCCTGTTAAAACAATAACCCCTATCACAGCTTTCATCATAAATATACTTAAGATAAGTGTCAATAGCAGGCAATTGTATTTTCAATTCCTTAAAACGATTCATTTGAGGATGATTTTTGTAAGCTTTGGTCTGCTTTTTCAGAATTTTCCTGGCTAACAAAGCCTCTCTCCATAATCCAGAAAGTCCTTTTACATCCAAATACTTAGGATGAATACTCCAAAGTCTCATAGACCTTTAAAAAGAATACAAATATTTATATATTTGCTTTTCTGCAATAATACTAAAAAAGAGGCAAAATGAAAAATGTAAAAAATCTTGAGCTAATGGCTAATAAATTAAGAATTCATTCTTTAAAATCAACAACAACTGCAGGTTCAGGGCATCCAACATCATGCATGTCATGTGCAGAAATAATGAGCACTTTATTTTTTTCAGAAATGAATTCAAATGATGAGTTTATACTGTCAAAAGGTCATGCAGCTCCAATACTATGGGCCTGCTATGCAGAAGCAGGGCTAATACCTATAAAAGAACTGAAAAACCTGCGCAAGATTAACAGCACTCTGGAAGGTCATCCAACTGCAAGAAACAAACTAATAAAAATCGCAACAGGAAGTCTTGGACAAGGATTATCCGCAGGAATAGGAATGGCATTATGCAAGAAATCAATGATATATGTTCTTTTAGGAGACGGAGAAACAGCAGAAGGCTCTATCTGGGAAGCAGCAAACAC
>JAHWHW010000065.1 GCA_019322995.1 Candidatus Woesearchaeota archaeon
TTCTAGAAAATTTGGTTTGGGAAAAACTAATTTAGCTTTAAAAGAGCTGTTAAACAAAGGAATTATTGACAAGTTTCCTCCATTGCCTGAAAAAAACAAAGGCCTGGTTTCTCAGGCAGAAAACACTTTTCTTATAGATGATAAAGTAGAAGTTTTAACTAAATTTTAGTTTTTAACAATTTTATTTCTCTTTTTTTTCTATCAATAAAAGAATATTTTGCATTTCAATTGCAATGTCATGAACAATGTCGCCTAATTGTTCTATATTGTTTGCTCTGTCAGCTTTTCCTGAAAGCGCAGTAATTCTTCTTCTTATTTCAGTTGATTTTTTTTCAAGGTCATGTATAGCCATATTATCACCTATTTTGTATTATTAAAAAATAAGAAAATTTAAATATTTCTATTTTTTAGAATATATATTCAAGAAAAAGATATTTCAAAAACCCAATCCCATTTTTCTTAATCGTTCTTTCCACATAATTCCTATTTTCATTAAATCATTTGAAAATTTTGTTGATAATTTATATGTTTTCTTATACAAATCATAGTCAATCATTCCCATTGATTTCATTGGCGTGAGTATTCTGTCATAAAATTGTCTTTTGTTATAGCTTAGTTTTACTTTTTTGCCTTTGAATTTTCCTTGTGAAAGAACACATTCGTATTTTCCATCGTGTAATTTTGTTGCAATTAAACTCATTTGTGTTTTGGTTATTTCTTGCCCATTTGAAATTATGAATTTTACAAGTTCTTTTGCAACTATTATTTGCTGGTCTGTTGCAAAGATTAAACTAAAAACATCGTCTGGAAGATTAAATCTGTCATATAATATAACCATTTTTTTGTCCTCTATACCACACCCATTTACCTAATTCTTATATTAGTATATAAATGTTGCTATTTGTTTTATATTCTGCAGTATATAATTTTTCCAAAACATTTATATATTAGTTGTTTTATTCTTAACCTAGTATACGAAAAACACAATTAATATACTGCATTTTAAACAAATGTAGTATTCCATAATATTAAAAAAAGAGGCTCTCCACTGTTTTCTTAAAAACCACCCCCCCAAACCCACCATTTGGGGAGCCTCGTTTTCATAATCAAAATTTGACCAAAGATTTTACGAGGAGGTTGAGAGGATGGAGTTTATTGTAAAAAGCGCAATGACGCAGGAAAACAACACTGCTCCAGCTATTGGGCAGGCAAATATAAAAGTTATAGGCATTGGTGGTGCTGGCAATAATATGGTAAGCTGGCTCTACAAAAAAGGCATTCGCGGTGCAGAAGTTGTCGCATGCAACACAGACCAGCAGCATTTAGATGTTTCTGATTCAGATAAGAAATTTCTTATTGGAAAAGATATTACAAGGGGATTGGGCTGTGGTGGATATCCGCAAAAAGGAGCAGAAGCTGCTCAGGAAAGTATGCTGCAATTAAAAGAAACACTTAGAGGCGCTGATATGACCTTTGTATGTGCTGGAATGGGCGGTGGAACAGGCACAGGTGCAAGTCCTATTGTTGCAGGATTAGCAAAAGAAATGAGTTCTATTGTTATTGGAACTGTTACAATGCCGTTTAATATTGAAAGAGCAAGAATTGATAAAGCAGAATTTGGACTACAGCAGTTAAGACAGGTTTGTGATACTGTTGTTGTTATTGATAATAATAGATTAGTTACTATTGCAGGTAATCTTCCTGTTCAGCAGGCTTTTGCAGTTGCAAATGAACTAATCGCTACTATGATTAAGGGAATAGTTGAAACAATTGCAGTGCCTTCTTTAGTAAATCTTGATTTCGCAGATGTCAAGGCGATTATGACAAATGGCGGGGTCGCTGCTATTGGTGTTGGCAGTTCTGACACAAATAACCGTGTTGAAGAGGCAGTAAAAGGAGCCCTCTCAAATCCTCTGTTAGACATCAATTATGCAGGAGCTACAGGCGCGTTAATACAGGTGTGCGGCGGTCCTGACCTTACTCTTGATGAGATTAGCAGAATTGGTGAAATGGTTACAGAAACCATGGATGAAGATGCTAATGTTATTTGGGGAGCAAGGGTTGAAGACAATATGAAAGGCAAATTAATGGTAATGACTATTATTACTGGTGTTAATTCCCCATGGATATTAGGCAAAGATTCTGCAGAATCAGCTGTTCAAAGAAAACAGTTTAATGAAGACTTAGGAATTGAAACGATTTAATTAAAAAGTTTTTTATATTATTTCTTTTTTTTATTTAATTATGAATAAGAATATGATTCTTTTTATTTTGGTAATAATTTTAGGAGTTTATTTCTTTGGAAAAGGAATTACAGGACTTGTTGTTTCTCAAACATGCTGTTCAGGACCTGACTGTGATGCTGAAAATCTTTGTGATTATGCCCAGGAAACATTTTCAACTCCATGGATGAGTTATCTTTTTATTGTTTTTGGCCTTGGATTAGTTGTAGTTGCAATAAGTTCCTATGTTAAAAACAAGAATTCTTCAGGTATTTAAGAAAGATATTTTATATGTATTAAAGAAAATGACCAAATCTGCTAATCTGTATGTAGTAAAGAACCTTTTGTTTACAAACCTTTATAAACTAGTAAATTATCCTATTTAATACCATATGAGAAACAATTTCTTGTATGAAATTAGGAGGAAGAAAATATGAGCGGATTTCATGAAGGTCGTGGAAGAGGCGGCCACAGAGGAGGAGGCCAAAGACGTAGTTTTGGTCCAAGAGAAGAGCATAAAGCAACTTGTTCTGACTGCGGAAAAGAATGCACAGTGCCTTTTAAGCCAAGAGGCGATAGGCCGGTTTTTTGCAGGGAATGCTTTCAAAAAAGAAGAAAAGACAATTATTAAGTCATAATTCTTTATAAATTATTTTTTTATTTTTATTCATATACTAAAATATATCTCCTACATATGTTAATCACCATTTAGTTTTAACTAAAGTATTTATGTAACCTGTGTTTTTCTTTAAAATATGGGCTGGCCAGTATGTTTTGAACATAATCTTAGAATTGGCAGTCCTGAATCTAATGTTGGAATCTGCACTTTATGGAGTGAAAAAGATTCTATTATAAGCAGGATTTCCAAGGAATATTATGCTATTCTGGGAAACTTGTATTCTCAAAAAGGCATTGAATATTTGATAAGAAATACTCTTGCAAATCCAAGGATAAGGTATATTGTTATTTTCGGCCAGGATATGGCTAATAGTGGAGAAAAACTTATAAAATTGGTTAAAGGAGATAATCTTGATATTAATATTGATGATAAGTTTTTGGATATTTTTAGGAAGCAGATAAAAGTTTTTG
>JAHWHW010000066.1 GCA_019322995.1 Candidatus Woesearchaeota archaeon
TGACCTTAAATAGAATTTATATAAAGGATTTAAGTCAGGATATGGATAATAAAGATGTTGTTATTGCTGGCTGGGCTCAGGAAATAAGAGATTTGAAAAAGATTAAATTTATTCTTTTAAGGGATAGAACTGATAGTGTTCAGTGTGTTGCCATGCCTAAAGAGATGGATAATAAGTCTTTTGAAGATATTTCTAATGTTACAAAGGAGTCTGTTTTGGAAATTCAGGGTGTTTTGAAAAAGAGCGAACAGGCTAAAAAGGGTTTTGAGATTGTTGTTAAAAAAATGATTTTATTAAGCAGGGCAGAGCCCTTGCCTATTGATATTTCCGGTAAAATAGAAACTGGTTTGGATAAGAGATTGGATTTTAGATGGCTTGACACCAGGAGACCCAAAATTAATGCTATTTTTAAAGTAAGGTCTGAGATTTTTGCTGCATCTGTTGATTTTTTTCATAAAAATGGTTTTGTTAATATTAACACTTCTAAGATGACTGCTATTGGTGTTGAATCTGGTGCTGAATTATTTGAGATTAAATATTTTGCAAAAAAATTGTTTTTAGCTCAGAGTCCGCAGGTTTATAAGGAGATGTTTGTTGGAGGAGGTTTTGAAAAGGTTTATGAGATTGCTCCTGTTTTCAGAGCTGAAAAGCATCATACTAATCGTCATTTATGCGAATTCACAGGTATTGATTTTGAAATGGGTTTTATTAAAGATGAGAATGATGTTATGGATGTTATTGAGGATTTGATAATTCATATTTTAAAATGGATTAAAGAAAAATGTAAAAAAGAACTGGCAATGTTTAAGCAAAAAACTGAAATTCCTGAAAAAATTCCCAGAGTTCCTATGGAGTTGTGCAAGAAATATTTAGCTGAAAAAGGAAAAGAGCTTCCAGAGGATGAGGATTTTGATTCAGAAGCTGAGAAAATAATGGGAAGTATTGCCCGAGAAAAATTTGGCACTGATTTTATTTTTGTTACAAGATATCCTTTTAAGGTAAGGCCTTTTTATCATATGAAGCCTGAGGATGATGCTAATTCCACAAAGTCTTTTGATTTGTTATGGAAGGGCATGGAGATTTGTACTGGTGCTCAAAGAGAACATAGGCATGATGTTTTAAAGTCTCAGGCAAAGCAAAAAGGAATAGATTTTGATAAAATGCCTGATTATGCTAATATTTTTAAGTGGGGTATGCCTCCTCACGGCGGTGTTGGATTTGGTCTTGACAGAATTGTTTTGTTGTTTTTGGGTTTGAACAATGTTAGAGAAGCAGTTTTATTGCCCAGAGATCCTGAAAGAATAAAGCCTTAATTTTTTTGTTTTAGTTTATTTTGTGTTTTTTTGTGGTTGTATTTTTCTAGGAATTGTTTTTTAAATTCTGAAAATTTTCCTTGTTTTATATGTTCTCTTATTGTTTTCATAAAGTTTTGTATCCAATGAACATTATGTATTGTCTTAAGCAAATGTCCTGTGGGTTCTTTTAATCTATTTAAGTGATGTATATATGCTCTTGTAAAATTTTTGCAGGTAAAACATTGACAGGATGAATCAATAGGTTCTTTATCAAATTCAAAATCTTTCTTATCAATATTTATTTGTCCATTATTGGTAAATAATGTTCCATTTCTCGCAGTCATTGTTGGATAGCGGGAATCAAAACAATCAATTCCCATTGAAACTGCTTCTAGAATTAATTCAGGTGTTCCAACACCCATTAGATATCTTGGTTTTTCTTCTGGAACAAACTTAATCGCAGCCAATATAGCTGAAAATGTTTCTGAGGAAGGTTCTCCTATTGCCAGTCCTCCAAATGCATATCCATCAAAATCTAAAGCAACAATCGCCCGCGCACAAAACTCTCGTAAATCAGGATATGTTCCTCCTTGTATTATTCCAAACAAAAGTTGTTTTTTCCTGGTGTTTACTTTTTTGAGTTCATTATGTTTTTGTTTGCATCGTTTTGCCCATGAAATAGTTTTGAGAACAGATTCTTGTATTCTTTTTTTGTCAGCGCCGTATAATGGCATGTCGTCAAGGCACATTGCAGCATCACTGCCTATGATGTTTTGTATTTCCATGTCTTTTTCAGGAGTAATTAATAGTTTTTCTCCATGCCATGGTTCTTTAAAATGTATTCCTTTATCTGTTGTTTTTATCAAAAGTTTGTCAGAATACATCTGAAATCCGCCAGAGTCTGTAAATATTATTCCATTAAAATTGATAAAATTATGAATTCCTTTTGTTTTTTCTAAAAGCTTTAATCCAGGTTTAACAGATAAAATAAAACCATTGCATATTATTGCATTACTGCCAATTTCTTTTAGTTTGAGATTATCTATAAATTTTGCAGCTCCTTTAGTCACAACAGGCATGAAAAAAGGTGTTTCAACTGAACAATTGTTTATTGTTAGTTTTCCTGTTCTTGCTTTTTCTTCACGATTAGATATTTCAAACATTAGAATACTTCATATTTCTATCTTTATAAAGCTGTGTCTAAAACCCAAACTTTTTTATAAGTCTTGAAATTATTATTATATATGGAAAAAGTAAATTTTAAAAATTCAAGAGGATTAAATTTAGTTGGCGATTTTTATTCTGCTGATTCTAACGCAATAATTATTATGAGCCATGGTTTTACAGGAGATAGGCATGAGGGGGGCACGTTTGATAGAACTGCAGAAGCATTGCAATTTGCAGGAAATAGTGTTTTAAATTTTGATTTTAGTGGTTCTGGTGAAAGTGATGATGCTTTTTTAACTATTGAAAATGAAACAGATGATGCTCACTGTGCTGTTAAATATGTTCAGAATAAAGGGTATACTGATATTGGTTTATTGGGATTCAGTCTGGGAGCAAGAATTGCAGCTAAAGTATATGATAATAAAATCAAAACAATGGTTTTTTGGTCTCCAGTTACACACCCGTATCCTTTTAAGGACTTGCGCGAAAGATTTACTGAAGAACAATTAACTGAACTTGAAAAAAATGGATATTTCACTTATACTAGGGATAAAGGAATTAGGAAAAAATTTATTGTGGATAAATCTGTATTAGACGATCGTGCAAGGGCAAATCCAAAAGATATATTGAGTCATATTCCATGTCCTGTCTTAATACTTCAAGGAGATAAAGATGAGTTAGTGCCTTTAGAAGGTTCTGAAAAGGCAATGCCTTATCTTTCTTTAGAATCAAGATTAATTATTGTTCCCGGAGCAAATCACAAATTTGAAGGTTATCTTGATGAACTTATTAGTTCTACTGTAGATTGGTTCAAACAGTATCTATAAAA
>JAHWHW010000067.1 GCA_019322995.1 Candidatus Woesearchaeota archaeon
ATATACATAAACAAATCTTTTTCCTTTTTGAACTTTATATAAAGGAGGCATTGCTAAATAAATCTTGCCAGTTTCTATTAATGGTTTCATGTATCTATAAAAAAAGGTTAATAAAAGGCATGCAATGTGGTTTCCATCAACATCTGCGTCTGTCATTATGATTATTTTACCATATCTTATTTTGTCTATGTTAAATTCTTCGCCTATTCCTGTTCCAATGGCGGTAATAATAGTGCCGATTTCTTCGTTTTTGAGAATTTTAATCAGCCGTGCTTTTTCTACATTGATTATTTTTCCGCGCAATGGAAGTATTGCCTGGAAATCTTTGCTTCTTCCTTGTCGTGCTGAACCTCCTGCTGAGTCTCCTTCTACAAGGAATAATTCTGCTTTTTCTTTGTCTTTTGTTGCACAGTCTGTTAGTTTTCCTGGAAGTGTGCTTATATTAAGAACATTTTTTCTTCTGACTAATTCTCTTGCTTTTCGTGCAGCTTCGCGGGCTCTTGATGCTTCTACGCATTTTCCAATTATTATTTTTGCTGCTGATGGATTTTCTTCAAAATAAGATGATAAGTTTTCTGAAATTATTGAATCTACTATGCCTTTTACTTCTGAATTTCCCAGTTTTGTTTTTGTTTGTCCTTCAAATTGCGGCTGTGGTATTTTTACAGAGATTATTGCAGTCAGTCCTTCTCTTACATCATCTGAGCTGAGTTTTTTGCCGTGCAAAAGTCCTTTTTTTTCAGAATAATTATTAATACATCTTGTTAATGCTGTTTTAAATCCTGCTAAGTGTGTTCCTCCTTCATGTGTATTAATGTTGTTGCAAAAACTAAATACTGTTTCTGCATAATCTGTTGTGTATTGTAGTGCTACTTCTACATTTGTTCCATTTTTTGGTTTTTCAATATATATTGCAGGACTTATTGTTTTTTTGTTTTTATTTAAGTGTTCTACAAATGATTTTATTCCTCCGTCATACTTAAACTGTGCAGATTTATTTGTTCGTTCATCTATTATTGTGATGTCTATTCCTTTATTTAAAAATGCTAATTCGCGAAGTCTTTTTGCTAAAACAGAATATTCAAATTTGTTTTGTTCCATTATTGAAAAATCAGGAATAAATGTGATTGTTGTTCCTGTTTGTGTTGTTTCTCCTACTATTTTCATTTCAGTTATTGGTTTTCCTTTGCAGAATTCTTGTTTGTATATTTTGCCGTTTCTTTTTACTTTGGCAATTAGTCTTTCAGATAATGCATTTGTTACTGAGATTCCTACTCCATGCAATCCTCCTGATACTTTGTATGCGTTTTTGTCAAATTTGCCTCCTGCGTGAAGAACTGTTAAAACAACTGTTAATGCTGGTTTTTTGTATTTTTCATGCATATCTACTGGTATTCCTCTTCCATTGTCTGTAACACTTACATATCCGTTTTTTAGTATTACTACATGGATTTTTGAGCAATACCCTGCTAATGCTTCATCTATGCTGTTATCTAGTGCTTCATAAACCATATGGTGCAGTCCTCGCGAATCTGTAGAACCAATAAACATTCCAGGTCTTTTACGAACAGCTTCTAGACCTTCTAGAACTTGTATTTCTTTAGCTCCATAGCTTGAATTTTCTTGTTTTTTTAGAGTTTTAGATTTAGTATTTTCCTCACTATTTTCAGTATTAGATTCTTCACTCATTTTGTTGTTTTTATCGACGAGAAAACCCCCGTATTTCTATAGTATGAGAAGTGCTCTTTCTTTATAAACCTTTTGTTAGAATTCAAGGGTTACAGGCCCTGTAATGCCCGAATTTTGGCTTTTTAGAGGTTTATTTCATAGCCTCTTTAACAATATTATTATAGTCAATTCCAAATTTTTTCATTAAATTTTCCTTGCTTCCAGAACAAGGCATATGATTAACACTTAATTGCCTTATTTTTCCAAGAACAGAGCTCACAATACTTCCTATTCCGCCTGTATAATGGTCTTCTACAACAATTACATTATTTTTGCATTGTTTAGCGTTTTTTAATAGAGATTTTGAATCAATAGGCTTAACTGAATACAAATCAATTATTCTTATGTTTTTTCCTTTTTTCTTTAGTATTTCATATGCTTTTAGTGATTCATGAACAGTTATTCCAGCGCAGATTACTAATGCATTGTCTTTTTTGCTTTTTTTCAGGACTTTTAGCCCTCCTATATTGAATTTTTCTTTTTTAGAATAAATTATAGGAGTTTTAGCGCGTGTGGTTCTTAAATAACTGATTCCATTATGTTTTGCCTGTAAATAAGTTAGTTTTTCGCATGAAAAAGCATCACAAGGATATAAAATTACAGAATCAGGCATTGAACTAAACATTGAGATATCTTCAAGTCCCATTTGTGATGGTCCGTCTTTTCCTATGCTTATTCCGCAGTGTGAGCCAACAAATTTTATGTTTGATTTAGAATATTGAGCCATTCTGATAAAATCATGCGCTCTTGTTAAGAATGCTGCAAATGTTGCTAAAAAAGGAACAAATCCTTGAGAACTTATTCCCATTGCTATTCCTGTCATGTTTTGTTCTGCAATAAAGCTTTCAAAACTTCTTTTTGGAAATTTATTAAAAAATTCTTGCGTTCTTGTTGAGTTTTTTACATCACCGTCAATGCAGTATACTTGATTGTTTTTTTCTCCAAGTTTTACAAGTGCTTTTCCAAATGCATCTCTGGTTGCAATAATGTCTTGTTTTTTATATTAGTAAAATTAAAACTCTTGATTGATTTTGAATAATATTGTTTTGGTTTTATTTTTGATTTTAGTTTAACTTTTGTTTCACCTATTTCTTGTATTGCTGTTTTTAATTGATTATTGTCAAGTGCTTTGCCATGTTTTCCTTCTTTGTCTTCCAAAAGCTTTACTCCTTTTCCTTTGAATGTTTTTGCTATGATTACAGTTGGTTTTTTGCTTTTTTTTGCTTTTTTAATAGCATTTAGGATGGATTTTATTTTGTGTCCATCTATAATAATTGCATTCCATCCAAATGCCTTGAATTTTTCAGAGTATTTTTTTGCATCATGTCCGTGCATAGTCTCTCCTGATTGTCCTAATCTGTTTAAATCTATTATTGCACAAAGATTTTTTAGTTTGTAATAGGAGGCTGTGTTTGCTGCTTCCCAGATAGAGCCTTCTGCTGTTTCTCCGTCTCCTAAAAGAACATATATCATTGATTTCTTGCATAATGCCATTCCTATTCCTGCGGATAATCCTTGTCCAAGACTTCCTGTTGCGATTTTTATTAGTTTG
>JAHWHW010000068.1 GCA_019322995.1 Candidatus Woesearchaeota archaeon
AGAAATGGCAGAGGAATTTAGAAAACAAGGGGAAAAATTAAGTGTTTATACTTGCGGAAAATTTACAGATTTGTGCAGGGGACCTCATGTTAAATCTACTGGTGATGTCAAGGCTATTAAGTTAACTAAACTTGCAGGAGCTTATTGGAGAGGTAATACTAAAAATCAGCAGTTAACAAGGATTTATGGAATTGCTTTTGAAACTGAAAAAGAAATGAAAAAGCATCTATTCATGCTGCAGGAAGCAGCAAAGAGAGACCATAGAAAAATTGGAAAAGAACTGGACTTATTCTCCTTTCATGATTGTGCTCCTGGAATGCCTTTTTTTCATAATAAAGGAATGATTATCTGGAATGAATTGCTTAAGTATTGGAGAGAAGAGCATGATAAAGCAGGTTATGAAGAAATTAGAACTCCGATTGTTCTTAACAAGCAATTATGGCTGCAGTCAGGGCATTGGAAGCATTTTAAAGAGAATATGTTTTTTACAAAAATTGAAGGAAAAGATTATGCTTTAAAACCAATGAACTGTCCTGGGGGTATTCAGGTTTATAAAAATCAAAATAGGAGTTATAAAGAACTTCCTTTAAGGATGGGAGAAATAGGTCTTGTGCATAGAAATGAGTTAAGCGGTGTGTTAGCAGGACTATTTAGGGTAAGGGCTTTTTTTCAAGATGATGCTCATTTGTATTGCACTCCTGAAACTCTCAAAAATGAAATAAAAGGAATTATTCTTCTTACTGATAAGATTTACAAAAAATTTGGTTTTGATTATTTTGTTGAGCTTAGTACAAAGCCCGAAAAAGCTATGGGTGATGAAAAGCTTTGGAAAAAAGCTGAAAAAGAACTTTCTGATGTAATGAAAGATCTTAATATGAAATTCAAAATTAATCCTGGTGATGGCGCTTTTTATGGTCCTAAATTGGATTTTCATCTTAAAGATGCTCTTGGAAGAACTTGGCAATGTGGAACTATTCAGCTTGATTTTCAGATGCCTATCAAGTTTGATTTAAGATATATGGGGGAAGACGGGACTCAAAATCATCAGCCTATCTGTCTTCACAGGACAATCTATGGAGGTATTGAGAGATTTATTGGATTATTAATAGAGCATACTGCTGGAAAATTTCCTTTGTGGATTTCTCCTGTTCAGGTTAAGATTCTTACTGTTGCAGATAGGTTTAACAAATTTGCTGAAAAAATATCATCGCAAATGAAAAAACAGGGAATTAGAACTGAAGTAGATGACCGGGCAGAGAGTATTGGGAAAAAGGTTAGAGAGGCTCAGATGCAGAAGATTAATTATATTGTTGTTGTTGGTGAAAAAGAACAAAAATCAGGTAAAATAATAATCAGAACAAGAGATAATAAGATTCATAGTGCTAAAAAAATTGAAAATTTTATAGCACAAGTTAAAGAGGAAATAGAAAAAAGAAAATAATTCTCTGCAGATATATTTTACAGAATAATAATACTTAATAAATAAACTATATTCTCTTGTTTTGGTGAGGAGATGGATAAAAAAATAGTGATAGTATTAGTATTTATTGCATTTTTAATTGGAATGCATTCAAAAAATTTGCCTGAAACAGAAATGCCTTATGGTCAGGTTAGTTCTGGTCTTGCTCCTACTGACTGGATTAAGCAGGATAAAATTAGGGTTTATCCTAATTTTGTTCAGATAAATATCCGTAATGCTAAATGGGCTAATTTTACAAATACTAATTCAATGATTCCTGTTTTAAGCTCTAAAAGCAATGCAATTCAGATTGTTCCTGAAAAACCAGAGGATATTAAGATTGGCGATATTGTTTCTTTTAGAAACGAAAAAACCAAAAAAAGGATAATTCACAGGGTTATTGGTATTGGTAGCGATATTACAGGTATTTATTTTATTACTAAAGGAGATAATAACAAGGAACAAGACCCTTTTAAAGTAAGATTTTCTGATATTGAAAGAGTTGTTGTTGCTGTGATTTATTAATAAATAATAATCATATTTCTAAATTAAGCCATTTCAGACTCTCTAACTTAAGAATTCGTTAATTCTAATTGCCTAGGAAAAATAACCCCTTTCCAGTAGTTAAAAACCGAAACATTTATATACTACCTATGTTATACTATATTCCATAAGTGAGCTTATATGCTCTATTTTGGTGGTAGATGGTGGGAGAAGATGATTGTTAAAGAAACATGTCCTGATTGTGGAAGCCATGATTTTTTCCATGCAAAGGACAGAGGCGAAGTTATTTGCAAGAAATGCAATTTTGTTCTAGATGAATCTGTAGTTGATTTTACTGATGAACACAGGTCTTTTGAATTTGAAGATATGGAGAAAAACTCCAGAACAGGAGCTCCTTTTGACCCTAGAGTTGCTGATAATTTAGGCACTGCTATTGGCAACAGACAAGACCTATCTAAATTAAATACTAAAACAAAGAAATTAATAAGGAGAATTAAAAAGAAAAATGCATGGACTTCTAGCTCTTTGCAGCAAAACCTTAATACTGCTTTAACAAATTTAAAAGTTGTTGCAGGCCAGTTAAATCTTCCTGCAAGAGTTGAAAAAGAAGCTGCTGGACTATACAGACAGTCAGCTGAACAAGGGCTTACATTAAAAAGATCTATTGAAAATCTTGTTGTTGGTTCTGTTTTTATTGCGTGCAAAATTCACGGTATTGCAAGATCTTTAAAGGAATTTGCAGAGGCTTCTGCTATTGATGTTAAGATTCTTACAAAAACATATAAGATGATGTTAAGAGAGCTAAACATTAAGATTACACCTACAGATCCTGTTGATTTTGTTGCAAGGTTTGCAAGCGATCTTAAATTGTCTGCTAAAGTTCAGACAAAGGCAATTAAGTTTATTGGAAATATAAAAAAGCAGGGCTTAATGTCTGGCTTATCTCCTGTAAGCGTAGCTGCATCTACTTTGTATATTGCAGGACTTGTTTTAGGAGAAAAGAGAACTCAAAAAAAGATTGCAGAGATTTCTGGAATTACTGAAACAACTCTTAGAAATAGATGCAAATCTATGATTAAGCAGTTAAAAGTTAAGGTTAAGATTAGATAATTTTATTTTTAATTTATTTTTCTTTATATTTTCAATTTTTCAAAAGATTTATATACCGAACTATTTTTTTATGAACAATGAAAAAAGAAAAACAAGAACAAAAAGACAAAAAAGAAATTAATGATTTATTAGAGGATATTGAAGAAGAAAAGCCTTCTCACAGGCAT
>JAHWHW010000069.1 GCA_019322995.1 Candidatus Woesearchaeota archaeon
TAAGCGAGCCTTTTGTTTTGGGAACTTATGAAGCAAAAATTATGAAGCTAACTCCCGCGGGTGAAAGAGAATCAAAACCTTAATATAACCCTATTCTTATTTCTTATTAAAATGGGTGATAAAAAGCCAGTTCTCGGAATAGTTTCTTTTAGCTGTGACCAGGGCTGTCAATTTGCTGTTCTTTTTATAGATAATATTTTTGAAATTTTAAATAAGTTTGATGTTCAATACTTTCATTTATTAAAAGAAAAAAACAGAGAGGTTGATTTTGATATTTGTTTTGTTGAAGGTGCTGTAACAACAAAGAGACAGATTGAAAAATTAAAGAAAATAAGGAAAAAAACAAAATTCTTGGTTGCTTTAGGAGCTTGTGCAACTCATGGCGGTGTTCCTGCTATGAGAAATTTTATAGAAAACAAGGAATTAAAAAAATATGTTTACAACCAAAAAACTTTAAAGGATTCTGTAGAGGCAGCCCCTATTGATGAACATGTCAAAGTTGATTATTATCTTTATGGCTGTCCTATTATTCAAGAGGAGTTTACAGCATTAATAGATGCTTATCTTAAAGATAAAATTCCAGAGCAGTTTAATGGAGCTGTCTGTCTTGAGTGTCCAAGAAGAGGAAAGCCTGAGTGTTTTTTAAGGCAGAAGATTCCTTGTATGGGAGCTGTTACAAGAGGGGGATGTGATGCCATTTGCATTAAGTCTAATTTTCCCTGCATGCTTTGCAGAGGTCCTTTACCAAAAGCTAATTTTACAGCTGAAATAAAATTATTCAAGTCTTGGGGATTGTCAGAAGAAGAAATTAAAGAAAGATTAAATATTTTTGAGAATATTGAGGTTAAAAGTGGTAAGAAAAATTAATATTGATCATGTTACTAAGATTGAAGGTCATGCTAAACTGCATATTAAGATTGATAAAGGAGAAGTTAAAAAAGTTTCTTTGGATATTTTTGAGGGTTCTAGGTATTTTGAGGGTATTTTAAAGCAAAAGCATTACAATGATGTTAATCATATTGCTTCCAGGATTTGCGGTATTTGTTCTCCTGTTCATGGAATTACTTCTGTTAAGGCTACTGAAAAAGCTTTTAATGTTCAGCCAACAGAACAGACTGAATTGTTAAGGGAATTATTAAATATTGCAGGGATTATTCAGAGCCATGTTGTTCATTTGTTTTTTTTGACTTTGCCTGATTATACTGGTCATCCTAATGCTGTTCAGATGGCTCAGGAGCATCCTCATCATATTAAAAAGGCCTTAAAGCTGAAAAAGTTCAGTAATGATGTTGTTAAATTGATTGGTGGAAGAAGTATTCATCCTTATACTGTTTGTCCTGGAGGTTTTACTAGGATTCCTTCTGATGATGAGTTTAAAAATATTTTAAAACTTGCTAAGTCTTGTTTAAATGATGCAAAAAATACTGCTGAGATTTTTTGCGGCTTAAAATATCCTGATTTTGAAAGAAAAACAAAGCATTTTGCTTTAAAAGGAAAGTGTTTTTTTTGTCCAGAGGATGTTGTTAAGTGTACTGGAAGCAAAGAATGTATTGCAGTTCCTGATTATGAAGCTCATTTTAAGGAATTTTTTAAGCAGGGTTCTACTGCTGAGTTTGCAAAGTCTGATGAAAAAGCATATATGGTTGGTGCTTGGTCAAGGATTTTGAATAATTGGGATTTGTTGTCAAAAGAGTCTAAAGAATTAACAAGATGTATTTTGCCAAGAAAGTTTTCTCCTTTTATGAATAATCCTGCGCAGGCTGTTGAGATTTTTGAGGGAACTAAAAGAATTATTGATGTTTTAGAGTCAACTGATTTTAAGCAGGAAAAACCAGTAGAAATAAAGCCAAAAAATGGTGTTGGAATTGCTGCTAATGAGGCTCCAAGGGGTATTTTGTTTCATAAGTATAAATATAATTCAAAAGGAAACACGACTTTTATTAACATAACAACTCCAACCACCCAGAACCTGCCAAATCTTGAAGAGGATATTAAGAATTTTCTGCCGTCTATTTTAAACAAATCTAAAAAAGAAATCCAGTTAGAGATTGAAAAATTAATAAGAGCTTATGACCCTTGTATTTCTTGCGCAACTCATTTCCTTGATATTATTTGGGAATAGATTTTTAAGAAACTTTAGGTATTGTTTTTATAGAAAATTTCTAGTCGAAATTTTCTATCCCAAAAAATTGCCAACATGAATAGCGAGCCGTAATACTCCAACCTTTAGGTTGGAGTTAGGCGAGCTTATAGTTTATTGGCAATTTTTTGTTATTAATAATTGTTTTACTTTTTCAACATTTTTTCCAAAAACTTTTAGAATTTCATCCCATGTTACTGAGGATTCGTTTTCTTTCCAGCAGTCATAGTCTGTGCTCATTGCTATTGCAGAATATGGGATTCCTGCTTCATTTGCAAGGATTGTTTCAGGTGCTATTGACATATTTATCACATCTGCTCCCCATGATTGAAACATTTTGCTTTCTGCTTTTGTTGAGAATCTTGGTCCTTCTATTGTTATTACTGTTCCTTTTTCATGGTGTTTTATTCCTAGTTCTTTTGATGATTCAATCAATGCTTTTCTTAGTTTTTTGGAAAATGGTTCTGCCATTGGAGTGTGTTTTGCATTATTTTCAGGAAATTCTTCATAAAAAGTTATGTTTCTGTGTTTAGTGTGGTCAATAAATTGGTCAAGAATTACAAAATCTCCTCTTTTTATTTCTTCACGTAGACTTCCGCATGCTGTTGTTGCTATTATATGCGTGCATCCTTGTTGTTTCAAAGCAGATATGTTTGCTCTGTAATTGACTTTTGTTGGTGTTATTGTATGTTTTTTGCCGTGCCGTGATAATAAAACAACATCTATTCCATTAATTTTTCCTGTTTTTAGTAATGAAGAAGGTTTTCCATAAAGTGTTTCAACTGAGATTTCTTTTGCATCCTGAATAATATCAGGATTATCCAGTCCGCTTCCTCCAATTATTCCTATTTTTACCACTTATATCTATCCTCTAATCTCATTTATAAATTTTACCACTTGTGATTTTATTTCTGAAATATCTCCGTGCATTGGAACTCCTATTATCTTAACTGAATTAATTTCTCCAATTGTTTTTCTTAATTTTAGCTCAGTTCCAAGATCAAAGTCATGGCAGGTAATAGGATAAAATTCCTTTATTTTGTTCAGATCTGTGATTAATTTTACTTCTTTT
>JAHWHW010000070.1 GCA_019322995.1 Candidatus Woesearchaeota archaeon
TAATTTAAGTGCTTTTTCAATTTGCTCTTTAAGTTTTTTTATTTTATCTTTAGGTTCTAAACCTAACCAAATAACTTTTATAAAATTTTCATTAGGAAAAACACCTAAATCATCAGTTTTTACAACAAAATTATTAAATTTTATTTTACTAAAATTAGAAATTAATTCTTTTGTTTCATTTTCATCATATTCTCCTAAAAATCTTAAAGTCAAATGAAAATCTTCAACAAGCTTTGAATTAGAATCTGGCAATATTTTCTGAATTTGCCTGCAATAATTCTTAACTTCTTCAGAAACATCAAAAGCAATAAATAATCTCATAAAAAAATAAAAAATTTAGAAGAACTATTCAGTTGATTCTTCTACAGCATCTGCAGATTCTTTATCCTCAGATTTTTCTTCCTGAACTTCTTCAGAAGACTCTTTTTCTACCTGCTCATCAACAGCAGATTCTTCATCACCAAAATCCTCAGTATCTTCAGGAGCAGGTTCTGGCTCAGGAACAGTTTCTTCAACAGGAGCCTGTTCTGAAGCTTGCTCAACCTTCTCAGGAGCAGTTTCACCTGGAACAACCTCTGCAAAACCAACCTTTTTCAAAACCTTTGTAATTTTAATACGAACCCTGTTTCCCTGTTTAACACCAGGAACAAACAAGATAAAACCATTTTTTTTAGCAATACCATCGCCTTTTTCTCCAACAGCCTCTATTGTAACATCCAATTCTTCACCTACTCTAACTGGTACTCGATACATTTCAAATTTCACCTACCTAATTTAATTTAAATCTCGCTAAAGAGCGATAATTTATATTAATACAAACGAATTTATAAAGGTTATGAAAACAAAAAGAAAAAATTAGACATCAACCAAGCCAATGTCTTTAATAATAAAACTAGCTTCATTCTCAGGCAGATTAGGAGCATCAACCATCTTTGCCACTCTTGAACCTTTTTTGCCTCTACGGATATAAATTCTATAAGTTGAATTATGACCAACAATATTTCCACCAATAGCAGCAGTAGGGTCTCCAAAAAACATATCTGGCTTAGACATAACCTGATTAGTAACATAAATCAAAACATTATATTTATCTGCCAAACGCATCAAGCTATGCATATGCTTATTAATTTTCTGCTGTCTCTCAGCTAAAGTTCCACGTCCAATAAATTCAGCTCTAAAATGCGAAGTCAAAGAATCAACAATAACAACCTTAACATTATCGCCTTTTTCAATCAAATCCTTAATCTTATCAGCCAACAACATCTGATGATCAGAAGTATACGCTCTTGCAACTTTAATTTTTTTAAGAACTTCATTATTATCCAAATTTAAAGGCTCTGCAATCTGAACTATTCTCTCAGGCCTAAAAGTTCCTTCTGTGTCAATAAAAATAACACTGCCATTTGCACCGCCTTCTTCTAAAGGCAATTGCGCTCTAACAGCTAAAACATGAGCAATCTGAGACTTTCCTGAACCAAACTGGCCATAAATCTCAGTAATTGAACCTGTTTCAAAACCGCCGCCTAATAAATTATTCAATTCATCTGAACCAGAAGTAATTTTAATAGCCTGCAAACGTTTTTGCAACAGATCCTCTCCAGATTCAAAATTTAATTCCATATTTGCCCTTGCAACAGCAATAACTTTCTTAGCAGTTGTCTCAGAAACATCAGCAGCGCCAATAATCTCGCCAGGAGTTGCAACTGCAATAGACATTAAATCATTAAAACCGGCATTTGCCAGTTTTTCCAAAGTAGCAGGACCAATTCCAGGCAAATCCTCGATTGATTTTACTTTTTTCATTTTAGATTTTGGTTTTTCAAGCTCTTGTTCCATAAATATCATCCTCCGTTTATATTTTTTATTGTAATTAAGAAGGGACCTAAGCCCCTTCTACAGCCTCTACATTTTTCAGAGCCAAAGCCTCATAAGCCTTGCTCAGCACAACAATTGCTTTTGGCAAATCGCTAACATACAAATTATTAGTTTTTTGCCAATCGCCTTGCTCATCTTTGTATCCTTTTTCAAAGGACACTGACTTAAACTCGTTTCCATCCTTGGATTTATTCTCCCAGATAGAAGCAGTTACGGTTCCTGCTCTGAATTTTTGCATTGGTGCTTTTTTATTCATAGACAACACCTCCAAAATTCAAGAGACTGCAGTTCTTAATAACTTTTATCCAAAATTTTTCAGAAAATCGACGATAAAAACGAAAATATTCTGAAAAATATGTATTAATATTGTTGAAAATCGGAAAAAATAATGAAAAAATCATTTTTTTTACGCCGCTACTGTTTCTTCAGTAATTCCGTTATTGCTTGACACAACTAAATGCTCAAAAGCCTTGTTTAAAACCAAAGACGCTTTTGGCAAATCAGAAATTCTCAATGAAGAAGCATTTTTCCAATTACCTTGTTTATCCTTATAAGACCTGCCTATTGAAACTGTATGGTATTCAACAGTCTTGCCGTCTTTTTGGCTGTTATTTTTCCAGATTGTAGCGCTTACAGGACCAGCACAAAACTTTTTTTCAGGTTTGTTCATTTTTCCTCCTTGAGGGAAAAATGAATCTCAAAAAAGAGAAGCTTTTTTGTTGGCTCATTTTTTCACCTCTTGCTTTCGCGTTTTATTTCAACTCTCCTTTATATTAGGAGGCTTTTAATGCCTCCAAGGAGATTAGGTAAATATTAAGAAGAAAAAATCATTTATATAGTTCGCACGTGGTTGGCCAGTGGGCAGTGGGTCAAAAAATATATAAATAACATAATAATTTAAAAAAGAAATGAATGATGAAATAACAATAAAGATAATAGGAAGGGAATTTGAAGTAAAAACAGACATTATTAAGCCTCCTAAAATAATAAAATCATACGGTGTTATTGGAAGAAGAAATTCTGTTGATGAAGTTATTGAATATTTTGAAACAAAACTAATGCAAGACTATTCTAGAGCAAAAGCATTGCCTGAAAAAACTGTTTGTCTTGTATACAAAACACAAATTGGCTTAGAAGGTGTTCTTACAGATGATTATAGACTTTCGGATATTGATAGACTTGAAATAGAATTAAGATTATGGTTTAAAGACTGGTTCAGAAGACAGAAAAAAAGCGCAAAAACCTTATTACTGGAATACCTAGAAAGGGAATGCCTGGATTCAGAAGAAATTTTTGATGAAGAT
>JAHWHW010000071.1 GCA_019322995.1 Candidatus Woesearchaeota archaeon
TTCACTCGCATTTATTGCATAATCCTTTTTTTTTCTTTGAGGGTTTTATTCCGAATAATGGTCTAGATATGACTCGGTAGCCAAATCCCGATAACGGCGCCTTGCATTTTTTGCATCTTCTTTTGATTTTTATTGTTTTTCTAGGATATTTTAGTTTTTGTTTTGTTACTTTGCGGGCTTTTATTTTTTTGCGGGAAATTTTTTTTGCTTTTTTCTTGGATTTTATTCTTCCTGTGGAAATAATTTTTTTGTGAAAATTTTTTAGAATTTTTCTTTTAGATTTTTTTTTCTTGTGTTTAACCATTGAATCACCTCAAAAAAAATTTAACAAGCAGGACAGTTTCCAACATATAAAACTTGTTTTGATTTGCTTCCATATCTATATACAGTTATTCCTTTGCATTTTAATTTGTATGCTAATAAGTATATTTTTTCAATGTCAGACGGTTTTGCAGTATTTGGTATATTTACTGTTTTGCTTACTGCATTATCCACATATTTCTGGAATGCTGATTGTATTTTCAAGTGCCACTCTGGTTTTATTTCCATTGAAGTTAGGAATATTTTTCTTATGTCGGCAGGTATTTTTTTGTTTTTAGATATATTTCCATCTTTTGCAGTTTGCAGCATAAGTGTTTTTGAATAAATTCCTTTCCTTTTTGCAATTTTTTCAAATGTTTTGCTTATTTCAAGTATTCTTGTTCCGTCTGATGCTTCTCTTGTGTATGCTATTGCAAACAAAGGCTCTATTCCTGAGGAGCATCCTGCTATTATGCTTATGCTTCCTGTTGGAGCAATTGTTGTTAATGTTGCGTTTCTCATGTTTTTATATTTTTTATAAAAAATGCTTTTTTCAAAATTAGGAAAATTTCCTCTTTCTTTTCCTAGTTCTTCTGATTTTTTTCGCGCAGTTTCAGTTATGAATTTCATTAATTTTTCTGCAAATTTTATTGCCTTGTCTGAGCTGTAAGGTATTCCTAGTAATGCAAGCATATCTGCAAATCCCATTATTCCAAGACCTATTTTTCTGTTTGATTTTGTTTTTTCTTCTATTTCTTGAGATGGATATTTGTTTATTTCTATTATATTATCTAAAAAATGAACTGAGTTTCTTACTGTTTTTTTAAGTTTATCCCAGTTAAGTCTTCCTTTTTCTATCATTTTTACTAGGTTTATTGAACCTAGGTTGCAGCTTTCATTTGAAAGTAATGGTTGTTCTCCGCAGGGATTTGTGCTTTCTATTTTTCCAATTAAAGGTGTTGGATTATGTCTGTTAATTTCGTCTATAAATACTATTCCTGGATCCCCGGTTTTCCATGCTGTTTGAGATATTATTTCTAGTATTATTTTTGCACTTACTTTTTTTACTTTTTTTCCTGTTTTTGGATTAACTAGCCAGTATTCTTTGTTTTGCAGTGCGCTTGTCATGAACTCGTCTGTTATTCCTATTGATATGTTAAAATTTGAAAGATAATTATGTTTTAGTTTTGATTTTATAAATTTTACAATATCAGGATGGCTTGACTTTAGTATGCCCATGTTTGCCCCTCTTCTTTTTCCGCCTTGTTTTATTACATCTGTTGTTTTGTCAAATATTTCCATAAATGATATTGGCCCTGATGCTTTTCCTTTTGTTTTTTCCACAACTGTTCCTTCTGGTCGTATTTTGCTGAAGCTGAATCCTGTTCCTCCTCCGCTTTGCTGTATTTTTGCCATTAGTTTTACTGATTCAAATATGCTTTCAAGTGAATCTTCTACTGGCAGTACAAAGCAGGCAGATAACTGTCCTACTTCTGTTCCCGCGTTCATTAATGTTGGTGAGTTTGGTAGAAATTCCAGTTTGCTCATCATTTTATAGAATATTTCTTCTGTTTTTTTAGAGTTTTTTTTGTATATTTTTTCTGCAGAAGCTGCTGTTTTTGCTGTTCTTTTAAACATTCTTAAAGGTGTTTCAATTAATTTTCCTTCTTTGTTTTTTTGCAGATATCTCTGGCCTAATAATTTTATTGAATTTTCTGTTAGCCCAATGTCATCTCTTACCCCATGAATTACCTTAAAACCGTATTTTTGTTTTTCGCTTTGGTCTTGATATTTTTTTATTGAAGATTGTATTTTGTATTTTTTTAAAAATTCCAGAATTAGGTCTTCTATGTCTTGTGTTGTTGGAAACATTTCTTCTGTATAATATTTGTCTATTGTTTCTGTTATTTCTTGTAGTATTTTACGTATTTGTTTTTTCTTGTTTTCAGGAATTAGTGCTTCAAGTATTTTCTGGATTTTTTCTGTATTAAATAGTTCGATACTTCCGTCTCTTTTGCGTATTCTTGTGATTTTTGACATTTAACTTTCCAAACCTCTATTGGATTAAATAGTTGTGATTTATTTAAAGTTTTCTCTAAAAAGAATTATTTTCAATATAGAAAAAAAGTAAAAAACTCAAAAAAATAAGCTTTTTCAAAACCATATATTTTTTTATTATTCTTGAACATGTATGCATTGCACAGGACATGCTGATTCTGCTTCTTTATTGCATTTAATATCATCTGCATCAGTTAATTCTAACTCTCCTTCTCCAGAATCCTTGTATTCTGCGCCTTTTAGCTTTGCTTTATTATCATCGCCCATTTCCCAGTATTTTGCGCATACACCAGTGCAGGCTCCACACCCAATACATTTCTCTTTTTCATGCGTTACCTTTGCCATATTATCACACCTCGCTTATTTTAAAGAGTTTTATACTTTAGTTTTTAAGGTTTTCTATTATTCTGTAAAGTCAAGTTAAGTGTATTTAGCAGTGGTGCGTAAATTGACATTATAGTGAATTTGAAGCTGCTAACCCGAGACTTTAGGCGAGATTTAGGACAAAGCCCTTATTTTCAAAAAATTTATATTTGCCTTTATAATAATTAATCAAATGAATACAAAGAATCCTAAAATTCTTATTGCATGCCCCACTTATCAGGGAAAGGAATACTGCTTGGATAAATATATCAATGCTTTAAAATCTTTAACCTATCAAAATAAGGATATTCTATTTGTTGACAATTCAAAAACACATGATTATTTCAATAAAATTAAATCCAAGAGATTTGCTGTGATTAAAGATAAACCATTAAAAAAGCCTCATGATTCTATTGTTCAAAGCAGGAAT
>JAHWHW010000072.1 GCA_019322995.1 Candidatus Woesearchaeota archaeon
AGTATTTAAAACATATTCTGTTGAATTAAAAAATAATCTTAAAAAAATGAAAAGATTTGATATTCCTCTTGTAAAAGAATGGCTTAATCTCAGGCTTGACAAGGATGTTTCCAAATCAACAAGAACAAGATATTTGAATAATGCATTAGAGGTTTATTTTAATCAAACTTTAAGACCTTCTGGAAATGATTTGCTGAAAATTAAGAACATTAAGACATTTGTCTCTGATAATTTAAAAGAGAAGATGGATGCTTTTTTATCTGCAGATTTAATAAAAAGAAACAAGCTTG
The DNA here is from genome assembly GCA_019322995.1 of Candidatus Woesearchaeota archaeon. Classification (GTDB taxonomy): domain Archaea; phylum Nanobdellota; class Nanobdellia; order Woesearchaeales; family ARS49; genus WJKI01. The sequence goes on from JAHWHW010000072.1 coordinate 291, forward strand.
AAGATGCTAATAATATATTGCTAAAATATGGACCTAATCTTAAAGAAATCGAACATCATTTAGGTCAGTATCTAAACATCCATGGAAAGATTGCTTTAAAAAAATATGCTCTCAGAGGTAATTATTTCCATCCAAACTATAATGCTTTGGTTGATTTTAAAGACAGATTTAATAAACTGGTTGAAGTTAAATAACGCGGAGATTTTTTTAAATGTTTTTGGTTATTCCACCTCGCTTACATGTTCGTTTTTTGAAATTTTTATTATCTCATCCACAAAACTTTCTACTTTGCTTTCATGGCTTACGATTATAATTTGTTTTATTCCTAACTGTTCTAAGACTTCGCGCATTTTGTCTAGTTGTTCTGAACTAAATCCGTCTGTTGGCTCGTCAAGAATAAGTAAATCCTGTGTATTGATTGAAGTTATCAGCCCGTTTATAACTTTATTAAGAGCAAGGCGGTATGCTAGAGCGCAGGCTGTTTTTTCTCCTCCGCTTAGATTTGAAACTTCTATTTCAAATCCGTTCTGGACAACCAAAGGTGTAAAACTATCTTCAAGTCTGCATGTTATTGCTTCGTCTTCTACAAGGGCGTCAAACCAGGTTTGCATTAACTCATTAAACTCATAATAAACTCTTGTCATAACTTGTTTTTCTATTGTTTCTACAAGTTTTAAAAAATAATCCTGCATCCAGTTTTTTATGTCCTGAATTTTTTCCAGCTCTTTTTTTGTTTTTTCTTTTGATTCTATCTCTTTTTCTATTTCTTCAAGTATTGATTTCATGTTTTCTTTTTTTTCAATTGCTCTGTTGTATTCTATTTCATGCTTTCTCTCTTCTTTTTGAAAAAAGATAAGCTCTTTTTCTGCCTGTTCAAGCTCTTTTTCTGCTCCAAGATATTTTTTGATTTCTTTTGCAGTTTCCTGCTTTTCCTGTTTTGCATTTTGTATAAACATATTGATTTTTTGCTGCGATTCTGATAATAACTTAGTCTGGCTTTGTTTTTTTTCTAATTCTGATTTTTTTAAACGGAAAAGCGAATGTTCTTTTTCATATTTGCGGAGATCTTCAAGTTCTTTTTTAACATCAGTGAGTTCTTTTTCTTTTTCTTTTATTAAATCTGTTTGCCGGCCTGTTTGAAGCGTCAGTGTTTGTATTTTTTCGTTTTCTTTTTCTTGAATATTTTGTTTGTGTGTTTTGTCTACTATCTGGAAGCAGGTCGGGCAGTTATCCATTGAAGTTATTTTTTTCTTTAGTTCTTGGCTTCTTTTTTTGTCTGTTTCATATTCTGTTTTTTTAGAATTAAGTATTTTTATTTCGTTTTCAAGAAGGATTATTTTTTTGTTTTTTTCTGAAAGTTCCTCTGAAGTTATCTCTTTGACCTCTTTGGAGTTTATTTCTTGTTCTATTTTTTTAATTTCTTTTTCAATAGTTTTAATTTGATTTTCATTTGCTGAATAATGCTCTGTTTTGCTTTGAATTTCTGTTTCTTTTAAAGCAAGTTTATTTTTAAGTTCTGATAATTTTTTTTGTTTGACTTCTATTTCAGAAATGTTTTTTTGTTTGTTTTCTGTTTTTATTTTAGCTGCATCTAAAACAGGTTTTGTTTCTTGTATTTTCTTTTCTGCTATTGTAAAATCTCTCTGCCGGTAACTTCTGCTTTTTTTCTTTTCTTCTAAATCTGAAATCATTCCTGCTTTTAATTTTTGTTTTTCTTTTATTGATTTTAGATAAATTGCTGTATTATCCTGTATTCGCTTGTATTTGTCTATGTCAAATACTCTGCGAAGTATGTCTAGTCTTACTTGAGAATTTTCCTGTATTATTTTTTTCATGTCTTCCTGAGGAGTATATACTGTGTATCTGTAAATCATATTCTTGCTTTTTGAGAGCATTTCACTGGGATATCCTAATAAGTTAAACACCTCTGTTTTAATTTCGGTAGGTGTCATGTCTTTTTTAATTCCATCAACTACAACATAACCATTTCCCTGCATCACAGATTCCTTGCTTTTTTTCAAGCTCCTAAAAACTATTATATCTTTTTTATTTACCTCAAAATTCAGTTCAACACTTGCTCTTGTTTCTCCGTTTCTTAAAAGAGCATTTCCTGAGAGCTCTCCTGGAAGTATTCCAAACAAGGCAAACTCTACTGCAAGCAAAATAGTTGATTTTCCAGAGCCAATATCTCCTGATAATAGCACAGTACCAGTAGGAAAATCAATTTTTTGCGAGATATAGCTTCTTATGTTTTTTAGTTCTATTGATTTCAGGAGCATAATTGCTAAATTATTTCAGATTTATTAAATTCTATTGTAATAGAGTATATTAGTTTAATTAAAAATATAGTTTACAGAGGATAAAAGCATTTAAACAATACTTTACTTTATCTAAAACATGGCAAAAACCAAGTTGATTCTTGCATCTGCTTCGCCTTCTAGAAAAACACTTCTTGATTTTTTAGGAATTGAGCATGAGTGTGTTCCTTCTAATATTGATGAGTCTGAAATAATGAATACCTATTCTGAGCCTAAAGATGTTGTTACTAAATTAGCTTTGAAAAAAGCAGAAACTGTTAAGGAAAAACTGGGTTCATTAGAAGGAAGACTTATTGTTGCGTGTGATACTGTTAATACACGGGGCGGTTCTGGTATTTTAGGCAAGCCTGAAAATAGAAAACAGGCAAAAGATATGCTTATGAAGCTTTTGAAACATTCTGATTTTGCTCATACTGGTATTTGCATTCTTGATCCTGATGAAAAAAAACCTATTATTGGCTATGAAAAAGCAGAGTTTCAGTTTGATATTGTTAATTTAAAAGAAAGTGATATTGATT
>JAHWHW010000073.1 GCA_019322995.1 Candidatus Woesearchaeota archaeon
ATTTTATTTTGTTTTCTGATGAAATGTCTAGTATGTTTTTTAGGCCGTTCATGTTTATATTCCAGGCTAGTGATGGATTTTTTTCTCCTGCTGCAGACATTAAGGATGCAAGATGGTATATTTGTGTTATTTTGTGTTTTTCAATTATTTCGTTCATGAATTGTTTGTCTTGTATGTCTCCTTTTTCCAGAATTCCATTAAAATCTGAAGGTATGTTTCTGTGTCCTAATGCAATTACATTTTCTTTTCCGTGTATTTTTTGCAGTTCTGGAACTAGATTAGAACCAACTAATCCAAATGGTCCTGTTATTAGTATTTTTTCAGTCATTTTCTTTACCTCATTAGTTCTTTGTAAATTTCAGTAGAAGCAATTGCTCCGTCAGCACCTGCAACAATTATTTGTTTTAATGGATTGTTTGTTATGTCTCCTGCTGCATAAATTCCGTCTATATTTGTTTTTTTGTTGGAGTTTGTTTTTATATAATTGTTTTCTGTTTCTATTCCAAGTTCTTTTAGCCATGATGTGTTTGGCACTGAACCAAGTTCAATAAAAAGGCCGTCTACTTTAATAATTTTTCCAGTATCAAGTTTAATTGATGTTAGTTTATTGTCGCCGATTAATTCAGCGACATTGGCGCTGAATATGATTTCGATTTTTGGGTTTTGTTCTAGTTTTTCAAGCCATACTTTGTCTGCTCTGAAAAAACTTTCTCTTCTATATATAATATATACTTTGTCTGCATGTTCTGCAAGAAGTAATGCTGATGTAACTGCAGAATTTCCTCCTCCAACCACTGCTGTTGTTTTGTTTTTGTAAAACATTGAATCGCATGTTGCGCAGTAGCTTATTCCTTTTCCTAAAAATTCTTTTTCAAGGGGAATGTTTAGTTTTCTTTTTTCAGTTCCCATTGCAAGTATTATTTTTTTCGCAGTATATTCTTTATTTTCAGATTTAATTAAAAATTGATTTTCTTTTTTGCTTATTTGTTTTACTTTTTCTGTTTTTATTTCTACTTTTAATTCTTCAAGTTGTTCTCGCATTTTTTTTGCAAGTTCGCTTCCTTTTATTTCTTTAAATCCTAGAAAATTTCCTATTTTATGGGCTTCTCCTGCCCATCCTCCAAATAATTCTCCAAAAACAAGAATTTTAAGTTTATATCTCGCAGCATATATTGCTGCGCTGACTCCTGCAGGTCCTGCTCCGATTATGATTATATCATATATTTGGTTAGTCATTTAAAACATCTCCCACTAATTTAATAAAATAAGTATTTATTTATCATTTATATAAGTTGCGATTGACTAATCTTTTTTAGTAATTGATACTGTTATTATTTATAGAAAATTTCGACTAGAAACGCAAGAAAAGTCAAAACTTTTCTGCGCGCCGAAAATCAAAGATTTTCGTGCGTTTTCAAGGGGTTTAATACCTCAACCTTTAGGTCGAAATTTTCTATCCCAAAAAATTGCCAACATGAATAGCGAGCCGTAATACTCCAACCTTTAGGTTGGAGTTATGCGAGCTTATAATTTATTGGCAATTTTTTGTTATTCCTGTCGATATTTAACCAAAAAATTAATATATAGTTATTTCTATTTATTGTAAAATGGATAAAAAAGAGGAGTCTGATAAAAAAAATGGTTATCCCCAGTTGGAAGGGGTTAAGTTTCATAAAAACGCCTGCACTATTACTAAAACAAGATTATATTCTCCTGAGCATGTTTCTACAAGTGGTTTGTGTGCAGGATGTATTGGCTGTGGTTTGTGTGAAGTTGGTTTAAAGGCAAAAACAGGCAGAACTGTTTTTCCAAGTCCTTTTGGTGTTGCTCAGTTTGGTGCTGAAAAGCAAATTCCTAATACAGAATATTTGCAAATTATGCCTGAGCTTTATGGACAGGGCTTGTTTGCAAATAAAGTTAATACTGAGGTTGTTCTTGGAGGTTTTAAATCTAAGATTCCCTTATTTGTTTCTGCAATGGGAAGCACTAAAGTTGCTTCTGATAAAAATGATGAATTAACTGTTGGAGCTGCAAATGCAGGGATTGTCAGGGTTTTGGGTGAGAATTATTTAATAACTTTTGGAAAAGAAAAATTAAAAAAAACAATTGATTTGTATAAACAGCATCAAAAGAATTACGGAGGTTTTGTTGTTCAGGTTAATGCAAATGAGCATAAATTAGGTTTAGCAAAAATAGCTTCTCAATTAAGTGCAGATGCAATTGCTTTTAAGATTGGCCAGGGTGCAAAACAGGGTCTTGGAGGAGAAATTCAGTTTACTGGAGAAGACAAAGCAAAAAAATATGCAGAAGCAGGTTATGATATTATTAAGAGAGCTGATGGTTCTTATGAAAGACATGCTTTTCCTGGAAGCTTAAGTGATAATTCCTTGCGTGAGACTCTTATTGAATATGCGAGTTATGGTTTGCCTATTTGGATTAAGACAGGAATGGGCCGGGGAATAATAAAGTTAATATCTGCTCTTGAAAGAATTAAAAAAGAGGATAATGTTCCAATTAAAAGTCTTACTGTTGATGGTTTTGGCGGAGGAACTGGAATGAGTCCTTGGCAGATTATGAATGAAATGAATTTGCCTTCTGCTTCTTTGTTTACTGCTCTTAAGAAAAAACCTTCTTTTGATATTATTATTGCAGGAGGTTATGCTACTGGTTTGGATGTTGCTAAGGCAATGATGCTTGGTGCTGATGGTGTTGCTATGGGAAGGCCGTTTTTAATCGCAGTTAGGCAGAAAAATGGTATTGAGAATTTTTGCAGTGCTATTGGTGAGGAATTGAGAATGGTTAGTGCAACTCAGAAAGTTGATAGTGTAAGTAAAATTATTGGCAAGAGAAAGTCTTTGTTTGCTTTGTCAAGAGAAGCAAAGCAGATGTTTGGGATTACAACTGAGCCTAAGGATGTTCTTTAATATTTAAATTTTCTTTCATATTCTTTATGATTAAACCAATCTAGAATTGCAGAGATTAATTCAACTTCATTTTCAGGTGTTATTGTATAAATTAATCGCCAGCCAGTTGGAAGATCATATTTCCATAGGTTATTTATGAGGTATTTTTGGATATACT
>JAHWHW010000074.1 GCA_019322995.1 Candidatus Woesearchaeota archaeon
TTAGAGGCAAAGGTTATTGGTTTTTGTCTTGAGAAAAATTTAAAATTCTAAAACACAAGCACTAAAACTATTATTATCATTATTATTGTAATTATAACTTTTAGAACTATTCCTCCAACAGCTCCTGTAAAAGCTCCAATTCCTGCTTTTAGTGCTTTTGAAATATCTTTTTTAAAAATAAATTCAAACAAAACTGCTCCTAAAAAAGCTCCTAATAATAATCCTAAAACACTTCCAAACAATAATCCTGGTATTCCTATTAAAGCTCCTAAAACAGCTCCTATGATTGCCCCAATTATTCCTATTTTTGAAGCTCCATAATGTTTAGCAGTTATTCCTGCAAGTGAGAATTCAAGTATTTCTACTGTAGTGGCTAATACAAGCAGTAAAACTAACCAGTGTATTGTTATTACCCAGGACCAATGCATTAAGTTGTAAACCACTGCTCCTAATAATACCAGCCATGTTCCTGATATTCCAAAAAAAGATATTAAAATTCCTAAAAAGCATAATAGAATTAACAAAATAAGTCCTATTGTCTCAACGACCAATTTTTATTCCCCATTTAAGTTTTTTGCCGATTTCTACTGCATAGTCTAATTCTGTTTTGTTTTCTGCAAAAATTGTGTAATAATTTTTTCCTTTTTTTACTTTGTCTCCTTTATGAAAATATAAGTATATTCCTGCTCCTTTGTCTTTTGGAGCTCCTGCTATTCTGGCTATTTTAGCTATTGAATAATTATCTATTTCTTTTATTCTTCCTGTTTTGCCTGCTTTTACATTAAATTTGCAGTTTCCTGGAATTAGTTCTTCAATTTTTTTAATTTGGCTTCCTTGTGCTTTTATTATTTGTTTCATTTTTTCATATGCTTTTCCTGTTTCTAGTATTTCTTTTGCCAAATCATATCCTTTTGTTGTTTTTTTCATAAATTCCAGCATTTCTCCTGCCATTCGCAGGGATTTTTCGCGAAGGTCTTTTGGCCCGGCATTTTGAAGAACTGCTAAGCAGTCTATTGCTTCAAGAATAGGTCCTATTCCATTTCCTATTGGTTGTGTTCCGTCTGTTATCATTATTTTTATTTTTATTTTTAGTTTGTGAGCCAGGGTTTTAAAATGAGATTCTAGTTTTTCTGCCTGATATCTATTTTTTACTTTTGGTCCTATTGGTATTTCAAGTAAAAGGTATTTTGCATCTACTGATGCTTTTTTTGACATTATTGATGCCAGCATTTGTCCTTCTGCATCTATGCTTAAAGGTGATTCTACTTTTATTATTTTGTCGTCTGCTGGTGCAAGGTTTACTGAGCCTCCCCATATCATGAATGCGCCTGCTTTTTTCATTATTTTTTTCAGTTCTCTTGGGCCGTGCGTGACATTTGCAAGAACTTCCATTGTATCTGCTGTTCCTGCTGGCGAGGTTATGGCGCGCGTACTTGTTTTTGGGATTTTTAGACCTGCTGCTGCCAGTATTGGAACTATTATCATTGTTGTTCTGTTTCCTGGAACTCCTCCAATAGAATGTAAATCAACTATTGGTTTTTGTTTGAATTTTATTATTGTTCCTGTTTGCATCATTGCTTTGGTAAGATAAAATGTTTCTTTTGGGCTCATTCCTTTTGTGTAGTTTGCTGTTATATAGCTTGTTAGTTCTATTTCTGTGAGTTCATCATTGACTATGTCTTTTATTATCTGGAGTATTTCTTCTTTTTTTAGTTCTTTTCCGTCTAGTTTTTTTCTTATGTAGCTTACTGATTCTGGTTTTTTTGCAAGTTTTATGTCTATTTTTTGGCCCTGTTTGGCATTTAGAGCGTCTATTACTTCTTCAAAAAGTCCTATTTTTCCTTTTGGCATTGCTCTTGTGCTTTCTGCTATGTTTATTACTGTTGTGCAGGTTTTTTTTCCTTTTGTTATTCTTACTCTGTCAAGATGATGAAGGTCGAGTTTTTCTGCGTCTTTTTGATTTAATAGAACTACTTTAACTCCGCCTGTTGCTATGTCCGAGTCTTTTACTGTAAGCTTCATTGTTGAATAGATTTTTCTTTTTCATACAAATCAAGAAAAGAAACACTTGCAGCAAGTATCATTGGTCCTATTAAGAATCCTGCAAAGCCAAACAAAGCAAATCCTCCTAATACTCCTAAAAGAACAAGTACTGGGTGCATTCCTGCTTTTGAGCCGATTATTTTTGGTTTTATTACATTGTCTATTCCGCCAACTATTATTGCTCCGTATAATAAAAGCCCAACTCCTTTCCATATTAGAATTGGGTTTCCTTCTGATGTTCCTTGAACTATTAAAAGTAGTGAAGCAGGAAGCCAGATGGTTGCTGTTCCTATAAATGGAACCAGTGCAAATATGGTCATGATTACTCCCCAGAATAATGAGGCTTTTATTCCTACTGCCCAGAATCCTAAACCTCCTAGTGCTCCTTGTACTGCTGCCACGATTATTGCTCCGTATATTACTGCATATGCTGTGTCTTTCATTTTTTTGTAAACATGGCCTTGATGAATATCTGTCATGGGTATTAGTTTTTTTACTTTTTGCACAAGTTCAGGTCCTTGTTTTAAAAGATAGAATACCATAAAAAAGGTTATAAAAATTTGCAATAAGATTTTTGGAAGAGATATTATGAATTCTGATGTTCTTTCTATGATAAAGTTTGTTGTTCTTGATAATATGTCTTTTAGGTAAAACTGGACATCTGGGTCTTGAAAATATTTTTTTATTATTGAGGAGGCCTTGCAAAGGTTTGTCTGCACTCCGTCTCCGCATTCTATTCCCATTATGTCGCCTGAGAGTATTCTTTGTTTTGTTCTTAGATATAGGTATTGTGCGTCTTCTGTGCTCATTTTAAGGACAAATCCTATTGGAACAAGAAGCAGTATTATTATGATTAACGACATTATCAAAGCACACAGGGTTTTGCTTGGGATTTTTTTATACATCCATTTGTATGGTATGTAAAAAATATATGCTATTACCATGCTTGCAAGTATTGCATTTATAAATGGTTTTACTACTAAAAAAGAAAGACCTGCAAGGAAAATAAAT
>JAHWHW010000075.1 GCA_019322995.1 Candidatus Woesearchaeota archaeon
AGGTGCAGGAATAAGATTCTCAAAAGCATTTCCCTCAAAAGTAGAAGAAATAATCGGAAGAACAGGAACAAAAGGAGAAGCAATGCAGGTAAGAGTAAGAATACTTGAAGGAAGAGATCAAGACAAAATAATAAGAAGAAATGTAAAAGGGCCTGTGCAATTAGGAGATATACTAATGCTTCGCGAAACAGAAATTGAAGCAAGACCTCTGAACAAAGCAGGAAGAGGCTCTAACTAAAGGAGATAAAAAAAAATGGAAAAATGCTCATTTTGCAATCAAGAACTAAAACCTGGAACAGGAAAAATGTATGTTAAAAAAGACGGCAAAATACTTTATTTTTGCTCAAGAAAATGCGAAAAAAACCTATTAACACTAAAAAGAAAACCAGCAAATATTAAATGGGTAATAAAAAAGAAAAAAACTGCAGAATCCAAGAAAAAAAACGTGGGGGGAAATAAGTGAACACAGTTGAAAAAACACTTATACTAGCAAAACCAGACGCTGTTCAAAGAGGACTTGTCGGAGAAATAATCAAAAGATTTGAAAAAGTAGGAATGAGAATAGCAGGAATAAAAATGATACAAGCAACTGAAGAACAGCTGGGAGAACACTACAAAGACGATACAGACTGGAAAATTAGTGTTGGCAAAAAAACACTTTCAGCAGCAGAATCAAAAGGAATCAAAATGACAGAAACAGCTGAAGAAATAGGTGCCAGAATAAGAAAATGGAACATGGAAGGACTAAAATGGTGCCCTGTTATTGCAATAATATTTGAAGGCCACCACGCAGTAGAATTTGGACGGAAGATTGTTGGAAACACAGAACCAAGACAATCAGCACCAGGAACAATACGCGGAGACTATTCAATAGAATCATACCAAATAGCAGACTCTAAAAAAAGAGTTGTAAGAAATCTAGTTCATGCATCTGAAAGTGCAAAAGAAGCAGAACGCGAAATAAAAATATGGTTTAATGATGATGAAGTATTTGATTATGACAAAGAAATGTGGAAAATAATACACAGGTGAATTGAATGAAGCTTAATACAGGTGATATCTAATGGCTGAAAAGATGATAGATAAAATTGTAAGAATCTCTAAAAATCCTGAACAAATAAGAAACATATGCACATGCGCGCACATAGACCACGGAAAAACAACTTTTTCAGACAATCTTCTTTCTGGTGCAGGAATGATGTCAGAAGAACTAGCAGGAAAACAACTAGCACTAGATTTTCATGAAGACGAAAAAGCAAGAGGAATAACAATAGACACAGCAGCAGTATCAATGGTTCATAATTTCGAAGGAAAAGAATACCTAATTAATTTACTTGACACTCCAGGACACGTAGATTTTGGAGGAGATGTAACAAGAGCAATGAGAGCAGTAGACGGAGCAATAGTCCTTGCATGCGCAGTAGAAGGAATGATGCCTCAAACAGAAACAGTTCTAAGACAAGCACTAAAAGAAAGAGTAAAACCAGTTCTTTTTATCAACAAAGTTGACCGTTTAATAAAAGAATTACAATTAACACCAGAAGCAATGCAGGAAAGATTTATCAAAATCATAAACGATGTAAACAGAATGATACGAGACATATCGCCAAAAGACTACAAAGACAAATGGACAGTAAATGTTCAAAACGGAACAGTAGCATTTGGCTCAGCATTCCACAACTGGGCATTAAGCATACCATTTATGCAGGAAAACAAAATAACATTCAAAGACGTAATTGAAGCCTACTCAGAAGGAGAAGAAAAATACAAAGAACTAGCGAAAAAAGCACCAATACATGAAGTCATACTAAACATGGTAATAAAACACCATCCAAATCCATTAGACGCTCAAAAATACAGAATACCATGGCTATGGAGAGGAGACATTGAATCAGAAGAAGGAAAATCACTAATCAAATGCGACCCTTCTGGACCATTATTTTACTGCATAACAAAAATAGTAGTAGACCCGCAGGCAGGAGAAATAAGCTGCGGAAGACTATTTTCAGGAACAATGAAAAAAGGGCTAAATGTTTACTTAAACAGACAAAAACAAGAAACACGAATACAACAAGTATTCATGTTCAACGGAGCAAAAAGAGACATAGTAGAAGAAATACCTGCAGGAAATGTCCTGGGAATAGCAGGAGTAAAAGCATACCCTGGAGAAACAATCACATTTGAACAAACAGAACCATTTGAACAAATAACACACATATTTGAACCAGTAATAACAAAAGCAATAGAAGCAACAAAACCAGCAGATTTACCAAAACTAATTGATGTTCTGCGACAAATAACAAAAGAAGATCCGACAATTAAAATAGAAATAAACGAAGAAACAGGAGAACACCTAATGCACGGAATGGGAGAATTACATCTAGAAGTTATTGAAAACCGTATTAAAACAGAAAAAGGAATAGATGTAAAAACATCACAGCCAATAGTAGTATACAGAGAAGCAATAAGCAAATCATCACCAACAATGGAAGGAAAATCACCAAACAAACACAATAAACTATTCTTTAAAGTAGAGCCATTAGACGATGCAACATATGACTTATTGAAAAAAGGAGAAATAAGAGAAGGAAGAATAAAGAAAAAAGACCTTGACATGAGAGACAAATTAGTAGGAGCAGGCTGGGAAAACAAAATGGCACTAAATGTAAAAGACGTATTTAACGGATGTCTTTTTTTAGATGAAACAAGAGGAATAGTATACATCAATGAAATACTAGAAATGGTAATGGACATGTTTGAAGATGTAGTAAAAGCAGGACCAATAGCACGAGAACCATGCCTAAGAATGAAAATAAGCCTAATGGATTGTAAACTGCACGAAGATGCAATACACAGAGGACCAGCACAAATATACCCTGCTGTAAGAGACGGAATAAGAGCCGCAATAATGCAGGCAAATCCTGTTGTATTTGAACCAAAACAAATAATGCAGATAGATTCCCCAGCAGATTATATGGGAGAAGTAAGCAAAATCGTTTCCAACAAAAGAGGACAATTACTAGAAATGAACCAAGAAGGAGCTTCAGTAGTT
>JAHWHW010000076.1 GCA_019322995.1 Candidatus Woesearchaeota archaeon
ATATTACCTATCTGAAAGTTATTAAATAAATATTTGGGGGATGATACAATGATTGTAGTAAAAGCAAAAATCAAAGAACTGACAGGAGAATGCAATGTTTCAGGAGATTTTGCAGAAGCTCTTGATAAAAAAGTAACACAAATGGTAAAAGAGGCCTGCGAAAGAGCAAAAGCAAACAACAGAAGAACAGTAATGGCAAAGGATATTTAATTTTTTTATTTTATTTAATTAAATAAATTTTTACTAAACTGAACTTTTTAATTTTTCCTTTAACAAAAGAATTCTTTTACGGATTTTTTCCAAATCTTTTTTCTTGTATTTTTTGCTTTTAAGAGCCTGCTCATAAACTGATTCCATCCTATGAAGAGATTCCTTGATTTCAGGAACAAGCTCCTCTTTTTTCTGCTGTTTTTTGCTAATTTTTTCCTCTAACTCCTTGATTCTTCTTTCACGAGCAGATTTTGTTTCAACATATTTAGCCAGCTTTTTTTCCAATTCCTCAATTTTTTTCTTAAGTTCCTTGTGAAAATTATCCTCAGAACTCTGAGATTTTAAAATTTTATTTTCAATCCTAACAGTTTCAGAAATTCTTTTTTCAAGCTCATCCAAGTGCTTCTGTAAAGTGTTAGTACTAATTTTTTTCAACTGCTTTAATTGAACAGCAAGCTTTTTTTTAGCATTTTCTCTTTCATGACATTTTTGCGTGGATTTACCTAAATAATGAAGAATTAATCTTGACTTTATAGGATCAGGTCTAGAAATCATAGTATGCCAAAAGTTCTTTTTTTCTTAGGCGGTGGAGGCATCATAGGAGTTCTAGGAGGCGGAGGAATATTTGGTCTATCTCCCAGAGACGGAGGTTTTGGTATTCCTGCAGGCATTTCAGGCAAGTTTCTTTTAGGTAAATCTGGAAATTCTTTTTCAGAAACCCCTTTTTGTCCTTTCATCATATCTGCAATAGTAACAATTCCCTCTGCTATTTGTGCATTTTGATCTAATATTTTATTCATCTTATCAACTATTGGCTTCATTTTCTCATGAAAAGTCATTCCGCCTTCTTCAATTTGAACCTGTCTCATTGCATCTTCAAAAATGTCCAGTAATTTGTCTAATTTAGAGTTTAATTCAACTAAAGAAACTCTTAATTTTTTTGTAGGAGTAATTTCAAATTCTTTAAGCTTTGCCAACTCTTCTTTAAGTTCTTCAATCTCTTTGTGAGGCAAAAGCTCATATTCTTCATCTGCCATGATTATCACCGTTTTTTTGACTAATAGAAACTATATTATATACTATATTTATAAATATTTCGCCTTAAAAAAGAATTACATACCCATTCCAGGAGGCATTCCTGCAGGCATTCCGCCAGCAGGCCCTGCTTCTTTACTTCCTGCAATTACATCATCAATTCTTAAAATCATCTGAGTAACTTCTGAAGCAGAACTTATGGCCTGAGTTTTTATATTCAAAGGTTCAATTACTCCAAATTCCCAACTGTCAATGATTTTTCCTGTAAATGCATCTACTCCTGCCCATTTTTGCCCTTGTTCATGTTTTGATTTGATTTCAGTCAAAATATCAATAGGATCTAAACCAGCATTCTCTGCTAAAGTTTTTGGAATAATCTCCATAGCATGTGCAAATGCTTTTACTGCTAATTGTTCTCTGCCAGATAAACTCTCAGAATATTTTCTTAATTCTTTTGCTAATTCTGTTTCAGGAGCACCGGCACCTGCAACCACTTTTCCAACTTTTAAAGCAGCTGCTACATCTCCAATAGCATCTGTCATTGCTCTTTTAGCTTCATCAACAATATGCTCTGTTCCGCCCCTAACAAGAACTGTAACTGATTTTGGATTTTCACATTCTGTTATAAATATCATTTCATCTTCCCCTATTTTACGCTCTTCAACAGTTCCTGCTTTTCCTAAATCTTTTTCATTTAAATCATCAAGATTAGAAACAATTTTAGCACCAGTAGCCCTGGAAATTGCTTTCATGTCGCTTTGTTTTAATCTACGAGCAACTGCAATTCCTTTTTTTGCTAAAAAATGCTGGGCCATATCATCGACCCCTTTTTGACAGAATATTACATTAGCTCCTGATTTAACAACTTTATCAACCATTGTCTGAAGCATTTTTTCTTCCTGCTCTAAAAAAGCCTGCATTTGAGAAGGGTCTGTGATAGAAATTTTTGCATCAATTTCAGTATTTTTAATCTCTAAAGCAGAATCAATCAATGCGATTTTGCAGTTTTTAATTTGTTTAGGCATTCCAGGATGAACAATTTCTTTTTCAATAACAATTCCTTCAATTAATTCAGTATCTTCTATTGCTCCCCCTGTTTTTTTCTCTAGCTTAATATCATCTTTATTAAATTCTTCATCTGATACTTTTTTCACTGCGCGAACAGCTAATTCTGACAGTTTTTCTTTTGCTGATTCAGCACCTTTTCCGCAAATAGCAGTTGAAGCAATTTTTTTAAGAATTTCATCGTCTTCTGAACTAACATTTTCTGCCATTGATTTTAAAATTTCCTGAGCTTTTTCAGCAGCCTGTCTGTATCCTCTAACAATAACTGTAGGATGAATATTCTGCTCTAATAATTCCTCAGCCTGTTTTAATAATTCACCTGCAACAACCACTGCAGTTGTAGTTCCGTCACCTATCTCCTCTTCCTGAGTTTTTGCAACTTCTACAATCATCTTAGCTGCAGGATGCTCTATCTGCATTTCCTGCAAAATTGTAACTCCGTCATTAGTAACTGTAACATCACCCATAGAACCAACAATCATTTTGTCCATTCCCTTAGGACCTAAAGTAGTTCTAACTGTTTCAGAAATCAATTTTCCAGCAAGAATATTATTTCTTTGAGCATTTTTTCCAGTAGTTCTTTGAGTGCCTTCAGGCATTATAAATATAGGCTGAATATCTTTTGACATAACAATCCCCCCACATACTTGTTAAAAATACAGATAATAAGGTTGTTTTTAAAGCT
>JAHWHW010000077.1 GCA_019322995.1 Candidatus Woesearchaeota archaeon
TTAAATACAGAAGTTGCTGAGATTAAAAAAAGATTAAAAGAGTTGAAATAATGTATGAGCGTCCTGCAATAAAGCAAGCAGCGTTTAAAGCAGCCAAGTCTTTATGGAGAAGCCTGCCTATACTAATAGGTGTGATTCTTTTGATTAGCTTGGCTAATGTATTGATTCCTAAGTCTGCTTTTGCTTATATTTTTCAGAAGAATTTGGTTTTGGATTCTTTTATTGGGAGCGCTCTTGGAAGTGTGCTTGCAGGAAATCCTGTTTCTAGCTATATTTTAGGGGGAGAATTATTGTCTCAAGGTATTAGCTTGACTGCTGTGACTGCTTTTTTAGTGGCATGGGTTACTGTAGGCATTGTTCAGCTTCCTGCAGAGTCTGTTTTGCTTGGCAAAAGATTTGCAATTATTAGGAATATTACTGCGTTTTTGTTTGCTGTTGTTGTTGCTTTGATAACTGTGTTTGTTTTAGGAGGCATATAAAAAAATAAAATGGCTAAAAGTGATGTGAGTAGAAGTGGCTGGTATTTTTTAGGAATTGTTGTGATTTTGTATATTTTTATAGGTATTGGCAAGCCAGATATATTTGCTCCTTGTTTTGCTTTTTTTATGAAAATAATTAGCAATATTTGGTGGGTGTTTATTTTAGTTTTTATTCTTTTAACTTTTGTTAATTATTTTATTGTTCCAAAACATGTTGCAAAATATTTAGGTCATAAGTCTGGTATAAAGGGTTGGAGTGCTGCGATTATTGGCGGAATAATTTCTACTGGTCCTATTTATATGTGGTATCCTTTGCTTAATGAGCTTCAGAAACAAGGAATGAGGCCTGGTTTGATTTCTGCTTTTCTTTATAATCGTGCTGTTAAGCCTGCTCTTTTGCCTTTGTTAATATTTTATTTTGGACTATCTTATACTATTGTTTTAACTATAGTTATGATTTGTATTTCTGTTGTGCAGGGTTTTGTTACTGAAAAATTAGTGGAGGTTAAAAAATGAAAGTTGCTATTGCATCTGTTGGAAAAGACGAGGAGTCTAATGTTAGTTTAGTTAGCGGAAGAGCAGAGTTTTATTTGATTTTTGAAGATAAAAAATTAGTAGAAACTGTTTCTAATCCTTTTAAAATGGGGGGTGGTGGTGCAGGTATTGGTGTTGCACAGATGCTTGCCAATAAAGGTGTTGAAATGGTTATTAGTGGCCAGTTTGGCCCTAATATGACTGCTTTTTTAGATGAAAAAGGAATTAAGTATAAAAGTATTGAAAACAAAACTGTTAAACAGGCTTTGGAGGAAGTTTAATGCCCAGGCCTATGCTGTTTAGAAGGATTAGATTTAATCCTCCTATTACTTATTTTAAGCCTGCTGGAGTTAAACTGGCAGAATTAAAAGAAACTGTTTTAACTTTTGGCGAGTTAGAGGCTTTAAGATTGTGCGATGCTGAGGAAATGGATCAAAAAAATGCAGCTAAGAAAATGAATCTTTCTCAGCCGACTTTGCACAGGACTTTGCTTTCAGCAAGAAAAAAAGTTGCAGATGCTGTTGTTAATGGTAAATCTATAAAAATTGAAGGAGGTAATTATAAAATGGTAGCGCCTAGAAGAGGTTTAGGAAGAGGACAAGGTATGGGCCGTGGAATGGGTGTTGGAAGAGGTTTGAGAAGAGGTATGGCTCCTGGAACTGGCCGTGGAAGAATGGGTGGAACTGCTGGAGGGCCTATGGGTGATTGCAGGTGTCCTAAGTGCAATTATCGTGTTGCTCATAAGCCGAGTGTGCCTTGTGTTAAGAGAAAGTGTCCTAGATGTGGAACAATGATGGTTAGAGCATAAAATTTAAATATTTGTTTTAAAATTTTTTCCAGAATGAAGAAAATATCTTTTTTTGCTTTTGTTCTATTTTTAATACTTATTATTGCAGTTGTTTTTGGAATTAGCAGATTTGCTGCAACTGGAAGCGCTGTTGCAGGAGATTATTATGACAAGCAGGTTGTCTTATACCAGTTTTATGGCAAGGGTTGTCCTCATTGTGCTCGTTTAAGTTCTTTTTTAGGAGATATGGAATCTAAATATCCTAATCTTGTTGTTGTTGAAAAAGAGATTTATTTTGATGATGATAATCGTGAATTATTTCATAAGATGGCTGAAGCTTTTGGCAAGGAAATTGCAGGGGTTCCTACTGTTTTTATTGATGATAAGGTTCTTGTTGGTTTTAGCAGTGCTATTGGTGAAAGTATTGAGAAAGAGATTCAGCGGTGTTCTGTTGAGGGTTGTAATGATCCTTCTGAGCATATAAAAACTAATGAAACAACTGAAATTGTTGCAGACAGTTCTCCTTTAGAAGATCCTGGAAAGACTAAATTTAAGCAGAGCATTACTTTAGGAGCTGTTGTTTCTGCAGCTGCTGTTGATGCGATTAATCCTTGTGCTTTTGCTGTTTTGATAATTTTATTAACTACTATTTTAGCTACTCATAACAGGAAAAAAGCTTTGCTTGCTGGTTTGGCTTTTACTTTGTCTATTTATATTTCTTATTTTTTGATGGGTATTGGATTGTATTCTGCTATTCAGGCAGCTAAATTAACTCATTGGTTTTATGGTGCTGTTGCTGTTTTAGCGATTATTGTTGGTTTGTTTAATCTTAAGGATTTTTTTGCTTATGGAAAATGGTTTGTTATGGAAGTGCCTATGTCTTGGCGTCCTAAGCTTAAGTGTATTCTGGGCGGAGTAACTTCTGTTCCTGGTGCTTTTTTAATTGGTTTTGTTGTAAGTTTGTTTTTATTGCCCTGCACTTCTGGCCCGTATATTGTTATTCTTGGTTTGCTTGCAAAGGCCGCAACAAAAAATTATGCTTTAATTCTTTTGCTTATTTATAATCTTATTTTTATCCTTCCTATGTTGTTGATTACAGGATTTATTTATTTTGGTTTGACAACTACTCATAAA